>JBIKMQ010000204.1:0-5069 GCA_044359215.1 Candidatus Chromulinivoraceae bacterium | reverse complement strand
CTCAGGTGTCCCCCGGACGCGGCGGTCGCCGAGACCCGGAAGGTCGCCGGTCCCGGCAGCTCCACGGTGACGTCGGCCGGGTGTTGCGTGATGACGGGGGCGTCCGGGTGCGGAGGCGGTTCCTCGGCCGGTTCGAGGCGGTAGGCGACTCCGGCCCGGGTGTCGAAGGCCGATTCGTCCTCGTTGCGGTCCATCGGCACCTTCCGGCCGGTGTCCTCCCGCACGACCGCCAACACCGGGCCGCCGAACGGGCTCTGCACGACACAGCGCCCGCCCCGCTCGCTGACGATGCGGACACGGTCCACCTTCCTAGTGGAGGCCCGGTAGCGTGCCTCCACCAGGAAGGCGCCGACGGCCCTCAGCCGGCGGAACTCGGCGTCCCGGCTGCGGTCCCAGTTCGGGAAGAGGCGGATCACGCCGTCGTGGCTCTGCAGCAGCATGCCGTTGATGGCCTCGAGGATCCCGGCCGTCTCGATGCCGCCGCCGTCCTTCTGGGAGACCACGCCGTTGCGCTCGGGCTTCCAGGCCTGGATGGCCGGGATGAGCCGGGCGGCCGGATAGCCCGCGCGCACGGCCATCACGAACATCATCCCGTAGTCGTTGCCATTCTGCCAACCGCACCACCGCTGGGGATGGAACATGCCGCCCCGGTCGAGCGTGTCACAGGTGGCCCGCCGGTAGGCCGGCAGCGAGCGGTGCCCGATGTTGTCGAAGGTGGTGGTGAACATCACCCCGGTGTTCCGAGCGCCACCCTGGTAGTGCAGGGCCTCCATCACGTCGTGCACCGCATCGGGCCGGAAGGTGACCCGGGAACCCCAAGCCTGGAGCCGGTACGCGGACATCCGGTCTAGGATGTCCTGCCAGTGGGCCCGCCGGTCCGCATCGACCCCGAGGACGGTGCTGGCCGCCACCATCTCGCGGTACAGGAAGCGGATCGCGCCGAGGCTGAACATGTCGTCCTTGGCGAACCAGTTGGCCCCCTCGTGCACCGAACCGTACACCTCGTACCGGCCGTCGACGGGGGCGCCGATGTAGTCGTCGTAGAAATCGGCGACCTGCCGCATCAGCGGGTAGGCAATTCGGGCCAGGTAGTCCCGGTCGCGGCCGTACTTCCATTTCCAGACCATCGGCACGATCGCGAAGATCGCGTTGGTGGCCATGCAGCAATCCTCCTCCGGCATCCGGCCCCCGGCGGCGGAGGGTGTCCCGTGCGAGGTGAACGACCCCTCGAACTCCACGCCCCTGCATCCGGCCGGCATGCGGGCGGCGATCTCCGGGGATACCCACCGGTTCAGCACGCGTTGGCGCCCGATGGTCGCCGCGTAGTGCCGGATGGTCTCCACGTAGGGGTCCACCAGGTCGACGTGGTTGGCGGCGAAGGTGCCGTAGTAGGGGTTCTGGGCGTTGTAGTTCATGCCCAGGTTGCCGAACCACTTCATGTCGTCGGCCCGGTTCCACGGGCCCCAGTGTCCCGGCGCCTTGCCGGGTCGGTTGTCGGCGCCGCTCCGGGCGGCCGAGCCCACGAGGAAGAGGTGGTTGTACCAGAGCCGCTGGACGTTGTCGTCGAGGCGGATCCACGAACGGAGCCAGAACCGGCGCCACCAGGCCCGGTTGGCGGCCGACCGCCGGGTGATCGCCGACCGGGTGATCCGTCGGGCCGACGCCAGCGTGCCCGCCAGGGGCGATGGTGCGTCCTTCGAGTGCTCGGCCGCCACGAAGACGGTCACCGCTTTCCCGCCGGCGGGCAGACGGAACACCAGCCGCGAATGGGTCGTGCCATCGGTGGTCGCCAAGGCGGGCGCACCCACCACCCGAACCGCCACCGCGCCCTTGACGAAGAAGGGGGCCCCCTCGGCGTTGGGCTCCTTGGTGACCCAGGCCGAGGGGCCCTCGCTGCCCGCGCGCAACGCGACCGACCGGTTGCCCGACACCTGCAGCGTGAGGGTCAGCGGCAGGTCCTCGCCCCCGGCGTTGGAGAGCTCCAGCATCAGCTCGTTCGCCTCCGGGGAGAGCCACGCCCGGGTGCGCACCGGCAGGCCGCCCAGGAGGCATTCGGTGCGGATCTCGGCCGTCTCGAGGTCCTGGGTGACGGCGTAGGGGGTGGCCGGTTCGTCCGGGGAGGTCCCCGACGCCCCGTCCGCGCCCTCCAGGACCAGGGTCGCCAGGTTCAGGATGTGCTGCCGGTAGGGGCCCGGTGCGGGATCATCCCCGGACCGGAACCCGACCGTGTCGTTGCCGGCGTGGAACCCATTCTTGCCCAGGTAGTAGAGGAGCGACTGTCGGGAACCCCCAAGGTGGGCCCCGAGGTCGCCGTTGCCGAGGTAGGCCCCCTTCATGAGCGTGCGGTTGGTGGCATCGTCCCAGGGCTCGTGATAGGTGCACGAGGCGTCGGCCAGTTGTCGGGCCAAAACGGCCCAATCGGCGGCCTCCGTGGTGGCGCCTGTCCGGTCGGTCGGAAGCCGGTCGGGCCCGCGGTCCGTTGAGGCCGCCGAGCCCGCGGCTTGGCCCAGCCAGCCGGCGGCCCAGGCTTGGCCCATCACGCGACAGAACGTCCTGCGTTGCATCCTCCTCAGGCTGTCAGAGGGCGGGGCGCTTGAGAATCCGCATCCTCCGCATCCGCATCGTCCTCCTCGGGCGCGAGGGCCGTGACGTCCACGGACACTCGGAGGATCTGCTGGGTGCCACCGATCAGCACGCCGCGGACCGGGGCGATGTCGCCGTAGTCGCGTCCCCAGCCGATGGAGAGGTGCCGGAGCGAGGCGTAGCAGTTGTTGGTCGGGTCGGCGTCGATCCAGCCGATGCCCGGGCAGAAGAGCGAGACCCAGGCGTGCGAGGCGTCGACCCCGCGCAGCTTCGGCAGGCCCGGCGGCGGGTCGGTCTCCAGGTAGCCGCTCACATAGCGGGCCGGCAGGCCGATGGATCGCAGGCAGGCGATGAGGAAGTGGGCGAAGTCCTGGCAGACGCCACGACGGTTCCGGTGGAATTCGGCCAACGGCGTCGAGACGGTGGTCGCGGTGGGATCGAAGCGGAAGTCGGCCTGGAGCCTGGCCATGAGGTCCGACAGGGCCTCGAAGATGGGCCGAGACGGAAGGAACGAGCCCAGGGCGTAGTCGGCGAACTCCGGCGCGGTGGGCACCAGCGGGGAGGCGTGGGTGTACTCGTTGGCCTCGAGCGCGGCCCGGGTGCGGTCCGCACGGCAGCGGGTGCGCACCGTTTCCCAGGCGGGGGTCTCGGAGGCGTCGGGCAGGAAGGCCGGTGACACCGCCACACGCGCCCTCGAGGTGATGGAGAGCGATCCATGGGGCCGCTCGACCGCGATGAAGTGCGCCCGGTTGCCGAAGTAGTCCCCGTGGGAGGTCAGCACCGACGGTTCCGGGAAGATGCGGAATTCGTGGCGCAGGCAGCGTTGTCGCGCCGTCTGACGGGGCTCGAGCCGGAGCAGGTGGTGAGACACGGACACCGCCCCCTGGTAGTCGTAGTCCGTGACGTGGACGATGTCGTAGAGCAGGTGCTGCATGGGCGTGCCTCGGGCCGTGGCTGCGACGGGGTCAACTGACCCTGGGGTGGGTGTGGCTGAAATAGCGGTGGGTGAGGTCGTCGGACAGTCCGGCCAGCCCCTGGGCGCAGGTCTCCATCAGCGCGATGAGCGTCTGCCGGTCGAAGCCCTCGTTGTCCGGGACCTCAGGTGCGAACTCGGCCGAGAGCAGCCGGCCCTGGATGCCCTCGAGGAGGGCCGACCAGCGGTCGTCCACCCCGACGCGGAACTCGTCCTGCAGCGCTTCGAGATGGTTTCGGAGCGCGGACAGTTGGAAGGCCAGCGCCCTCGGATTCGACACGTCGCGCACGAGCACCTCGACCACGTCCGGCCAGCGGGCGCTGGCGAAGTACCGCTGCCGGTGGGTCATGCCGCTGTCGGCGATGTCCAGGATGACCTCCAAGAGCGGGGTCGGGGCCCCGGGCACGAACGCCGCCGCCGTCATGAGCGAGGTCATGGAGAAGCCGCGCTCCAGCCGGCGGCCACAGTCGAGGAATCGCCACCCCGGTCCCCGGGTCATGTTCTCCATCGCCAGGCCGTTGAACGCGGCCAGGTTCAGGATGAGCCCCTGGACCAGGCCGAGGGCGTGCGCGATGGATCGACGGGCCTGGGGCACCTCGCCCTGGGGCACCAGCCGGTCGAGGACCTGCCAGGTGTCGCCCGAGAGGCGGTCGCGCACCGCGGCGGCGTTCTGGCGGATCCGACCCATGAGGTCGGGAATCGATCCGGGACCGTCGAACCGGTACACCCAGTCGAGCACCTTCCGCGTCAGGTCCGGCACGTCACCCTCGGTCTCCGGGGGGGCGGGTACGCCGTCCGCCGGCGGGGCCACCGACGGGTCCGGGGTGACAGGCAGCAGGCCGATGCCGGCCACCAGGTGGCCGAGGCGATCGTCCCGATCCGAGGTCTCCGGGGAGGAATCCGAGGCCAGTTGCCCAAGCACACAGCGCAGCACGCGCAGATGCTGCTCAAGGCGCTCGGCGTAGCGGCCCAGCCAGAACAGGCTGTCGGCGGCCCGGCTCGGGAGCCCGGTGAGGCGGCGGTCGGTCGGTCCCTGGGCGGGGGCCGACGCGAGGGATTCCTCGCCGTCGTCGTCACCTGAGCGAAGCACCCAGGTGTCCTTGCTCCCGGCACCTCCCTGCATCGACACCCACGGATCGTCCTCCGAGGCGGCCACGCGGGCCAGGCCCCCCGGGAGCACGGCGGGATGGGTCCCGTCGGTGGCGACATAGGCCCGCAGCAGCACCGAGCGCCTCTCAAAACCTGTGGAGGTCCACACCGGGGCCGACGACGGCAGCACGCACTCCTGGCCGACGAACTCCTGGGGACGGGCGGCGATGAGGTCGAGCAGCCGGGTCTTGTCGCCCGGGGACAGCTGGTGGCCGAACCAGATCCGTCCGCGGCGACGGCCGAAGGCGGGCTTGACCACCAGGCGCTCCAGGTGGGCGGTCACGTAGCGCAGCCCCTCGGCCTCGCCACACCACCACGTGGGCACCGAGGGCAGCAGGAGCTCCTCGTCGAGCAGGTGTCGGCA
>JBIKMQ010000203.1:0-5070 GCA_044359215.1 Candidatus Chromulinivoraceae bacterium | reverse complement strand
CTGCTACAGCGGCACCCGCGTCGTCGGCAACGTGTTCGAGCGCTCCGGCCGGGCGGCGATGATCGGGGGTGGCCGGGACAACCTCATCGAGGCCAACCTCTTCATCGACTGCCATCCGGCCATCCATGTCGACGCCCGGGGCACGAGCTGGGCCGCTTTCTGGTTCAACGGGAAGGATCCCTTCCTGATGCAGGGCCTGCGGGCCGTGCCCTACGACCGGCCCCCCTATTCGGAGCGCTATCCCCACCTGGCCAACCTGCTCGACGACGAGCCCGCCAAGGCCAAATACAACCGCATCGTGCGCAACGTGGTCATCGGCCATGGCAAGCCCATCGAGTGGCTCGATGGCCTGGGCGAGCACGTGGTGTCGGTGGAGACCAACACCGTCGTCGCCGACGGCGCGTCCGTGGGGCTCGATCCCCGGCGGCGCACGGTGCGGGTGCCCGGTTTCCCGGTGATCCCGTTCGCCCGCATCGGCCTTCAGCCCGACGCCCACCGGCGGTCCTGGCGCTGAGCGGCAGGGTTCGGGCCGGACCCGGGGCTTCCCGATGGGCCCCGGTCGGCCCCGGTCGGCCGTGGGTGCGCTTTCGTGCTGGATCGCGGGCCGGCCCGGCTCCTACGGTTCGCCCACCATTCCCCAGGTGAACCGCATCGACCCATGGCGTCGGCGCCGCAGGACCCGTTGGGCCTTCGCCCTGCTGGCCGGCCTGTCGTTGTCCCTGCCGCAGGGCCTCCTGCCGACGCTTGGCCAGGGCGCGGGCTCCCCGGCGCTCGATTGGAAGCCGCACCCCGGGCACCGGCGGGCCGCCGTCCGTCCCGGTCCCGGCAGGAGTCCGGGCTTCGAGCTGCAGCCGCCCGCCGTCACGGGCGTCGCCTTCACCAACCACCTCGCCGAGGCCACCGTCGCGCGCAACCGTCTTCTGGAGCTCGGTTCCGGCGTCGCCCTGGGCGACGTGGACGGCGACGGCCGCGTGGACGTGTATCTCTGCCGCCTCGAGGGCGACAACGTGCTGTACCGGAACCTGGGCGACTGGCGCTTCGAGGACATCACGGCCCGGGCGGGTGTCGCCTGCCCCGACCAGTACTCCACCGGATGCAACCTCGCCGACCTCGACGGCGACGGGGATCTCGACCTGCTGGTCAACAGCCTCGGTGGCGGGACCCGCGCCTTCCGCAACGACGGCACGGGCCGATTCACCGAGGCCGAGCTGGGGTTCCTGCGCAACACCGGCGCGACCTCCATGGCCCTCGCCGACGTCGAGGGCGACGGCGACCTGGACCTGTACGTGACCCACTACCGCTCCGACACCTTCCATGACCCGCCCAAGGGCGGCCGGTTCGTGCAGCGGCGGCAGCCCGACGGCACCACGGTCATCGAGCCCAAGGACCGCTACGTCGGGGTACCGGCGATGAACGGCAACCTCGAGGTGCTCGAGCGGGGCGAGGCCGATGCGATGTACATCAACCGGGGCGGCACCAACGTGGTGCTGGTGCCCTGGAACGTGGGCCTCTTCATCGACGAGCAGTCCCAGGCCCTGGTGGAGCCGCCCCGGGACTGGGGCCTGGCCGTGATGTTCCGCGACCTCGACGGCGACCACCGCCCCGACCTCTACGTCTGCAACGACTTTGTCCACTGGCCCGACCGCCTGTGGCTCAACCTCGGCAAGCGCTTCCAGGCGGCCCCTCCCACCGCGCTGCGCAACCAGCCCCTCTCGTCGATGTCGATGGACGCCGCCGACATCGACCGCGACGGCCATGACGACTTCTTCGTCGCCGAGATGCTCAGCCCCCGGCGCGAGGACCGGGCCCGCCAGCGCCCCGACACGCTCGATGGCGTCGTGCGATGGCCGCTCGAGCGCCCCGCGTTCCGTCCGGAGGTCACTCGCAACACGTTGCAACGGTCCCGCGGCGACGGCACCTGGGCCGACATCGCGCCGCTGGCCGGCGTCGCCGCCACCGACTGGACCTGGTCGTCGGCCTTCCTCGACGTCGACCTCGACGGCTGGGAGGACCTCCTGCTCACCACCGGCAACTTCCACGACGTGCAGGATATCGACGCCCAGGGCCGGATCATCCGGGAGGGCCTGTGGAAAAACCCCGAGACCCGGCGTCAGGCGCTGGCCCTCCTGCCGCGCCGGGCCACCCCGTCGGTGGCCTTGCGCAACCGCCGCGACCTGACCTTCGAGGACACCGGCGCGGCCTGGGGCTTCGACCAGCGCGGCTTCGCCCACGGCATGGCCTTCGGCGACCTCGACAACGACGGCGACCTGGACGTGGTGGTCAATGTGCTCAACGGTCCCACCCGCCTGCTGCGCAACGGCGCGCAGGCCCCGCGACTGGCCGTGCGCCTCAAGGGGGCCCGTGCCAACACCGCCGGCATCGGCGCGAGGATCCGTGTCACCGGCGGACCGGTGGCCCAGCATCAGGAGATGATCTCCGGCGGCCGGTACCTCTCTGGCGACCAGGCCCAGCGCGTCTTCGCCGCCGGGGAGGCCCGTTCGCTCGATGTCGAGGTCGTCTGGCGCAATGGACGCCGCACCGAGGTCCGGGGGCTGGAAGCCAACCAGGTCGTGGAGATCCAGGAGACGGAGACTTCGGATCCGCGTCCCGCCCCGGTCTTCCCGCAGCCCCTCTTCCAGTCCCTGGTCGCGGCGCCCGATCCGGTGCCCCGCGAGCCCGACCCGTCCGAGTTCCAGCGCCAGCCGCTCCTGCCACGCCGGTTGGGCACCGAGGCCCCAGGACTGGCCTGGGCCGACTGGGATGGCGACGGGGATCCCGACCTGTGGGTCGGCGCCGATGAGGACGGCCGCTCGAGGGCGCTGCGCAATGACGGAGCCGCCGGGTTCGTGACCGACGACACCGTGCGCCCGCGCTCCTCGGAACCGGGCCCGGAACCGGGGTGGTTGACCGCTGTGCTCATCGTTCCCGGGCCGTCGCCTGGGGCCTCCCCGCTCCGCTGGATCGGCGGACGATGGCCCGGGAAGGTCGCTCCCGGCGACACTCCCCGTTTCGCCGATCTCAGCCCTTCCAATGCCGCCCCGCCCATCGCCCCGTCCTCGATCCCGTCCGACGCGGCCGCCACCGGACCGCTCGCTTCGGCTGATGTCGACGGCGACGGCCTGCTGGACCTGCTGGTCGGCGCCCGCACCAAGGCCGGACGATACCCGGAGACCGCCCCCACGCTCCTGCTGCCCGGAACCCGCACCGGCTGGGGTCCGCCGCAGACGCTCACCGACTCGGCCCGGGTTTCCGGTGCCGTGTTCACCGACATCGATGCCGATGGCGATCCCGACCTCGTGTTGGCCGGCGACTGGGACAGCCTGAGGCTTTTCCGAAACGACGGGGGCCGCCTCGTGGAGGCAACCGCCGGATCCGGGCTGGAATCCTGGAAAGGGCTCTGGAACGGCGTCACGGCCGGGGATTTCGATGGCGACGGCCGGATGGACCTGGTGGCCTCCAACTGGGGGCGCAACTGGCGCATCGACCAGACGGGCGGCCCCGCCGGGGTCACGCCCGCGACCGGGCGGCCGGCCCCCGTGCGCCTGGTGTCGGGTGAATTCTCCGAGCCTGGCCGGATGCTCACCCTGCTCGCCTCGGTCGATCCCGCCAGCGGCCGCGAGACGCCCTGGCGCGCCTGGTCGGCGCTGGCCAAGGCCATCCCATCGCTGGTTGAGCGGGTGCCCTCGCACCGCGACTTCGCCGCCCGCGACGTGACCGACCTGCTCGGCCCGTTGGCCGCGCGCGCCTCCTCCGTCGACGCGGACACCTTCGACTCGATGGTGTTCCTCAACCGGGGTGGCCGCTTCGAGGCCGTGCCGCTGCCCGTCGAGGCCCAGTTCGCCCCGGCCTTCGGGCTGTCGGTTGCGGACTTCGACGGCGACGGCCAGGAGGACCTCTTCCTGGCCCAGAACTTCTTCGGGGTCGACGCCGAGACCTCCCGGCAGGATGCCGGGACCGGATTGGTGCTCCTGGGTGACGGCCGCGGCGGCTTTCGCAGCCTTTCCCCGGGCGAGGCCGGCTTCAACCTGCCGGGGGAACAGCGGGCCAGCGCGGTGGCCGATGTCGATGGCGATGGCCGACCGGACCTCGCCGTCGGGCAGCACGCTGGCATCACCCGCGTCTTCCGAAACGTCGGTGGCAAGCCAGGTGTCCGGGTCCGCCTCGAGGGTCCGCCCGGCAACCCGGAGGGCGTCGGGGCGGTGCTGCGGCTGGTGTTCGGGGACCGCACCGGCCCGGCCCGCGAGGTGCATCTCGGTTCCGGTTTCCGCTCGCAGGATTCGGCCGACACCGTGCTTGCGGCGCCGACCGTGCCGACGGCCCTCGAGGTTCGGTGGCCCGCCGGGCCTGGTTCGCCCCGGTCAGGATTCCAGCGGCTCGAGTGGCCTGCGGGCGCCCGTGCCGTCACGGCGGGTCTGGCAGGGGGCTTGCGCCGCCGCTGACACCCCAGCCATGGATGGATGGGGGCGTTGCCTCAACAGGAGATGGTACCGCGGAGGATTCGGGTGGAAGATTGTGAACAACTTCCCGCCCGCCTCTCCCTATTTGTCTTGAGCAATGAAATTCCTACGGTGACAATCCCAAGGATCCCTGAGTTGAATCGTCCAGTCCGTGAATCGCATCCGGACGGGTTCCTGGTCATCGTTCGATGCCCACGGCCTGCGGAACGGTTGGACTCTGGATGGCTCAATCAGTCGCTTCAAAACCATGAAACAACCCTCCCCCATGGCCTCGCGCCGGCTTCTGGCCGGCCTGGCCGCCCTCACCCTGGGCACGGTTGCGGCGCAAGCCCAATCCACCCCCCCGGTCCTCGCGTACTGGGATTTCGAGCGCGTCGAAGCCGACGGCGTTTCCATCAAGTCCACCAATGGCAAGTACGTGGGCACCATCAACGACGCGGCCAAGATCACCGAGGCCGGTGGCGGTCGCCCGGGCGGTGGCCGGGGTTTCGACGTTTCCCAGGCCAACAGTTCCCGGGGTCACATCCTGGTCGAGGCCACCGGCGATGACAACCCGATGAACCTCGCCGCCGCCGACGACGCGGTGACCATCGTGCTCTGGCAGAAGAACTTC
>JBIKMQ010000202.1:0-5102 GCA_044359215.1 Candidatus Chromulinivoraceae bacterium | reverse complement strand
CCGCACCTCTTCCTGGCCTACCACCTCACCAACGCGCCGCAGGGCAAGTACGTCGCCCGCGTGGGACGCTGGACCGTCTCGGGCGGCGGCGGCGCAAACCCGCGCCTCGACCCGACCAGCGAGAAGGCACTGGTGGACTGGGAGGGCGACCAGGCCGGTCAGCACGTGGGCGGCGCCCTGCTGGCCCACCCCACCGAGCGCGTGCTCTACGTCACCACCGGCGAGAACAACCAGAACGCCAACCTGCGCAAGTACTGCGACGATCCCGACAACAAGGCCCAGGCCCTGGGCGACGTGCGCGGCAAGGTGCTGCGCATCGGCTTCGACGGGTCGGTGCCGAAGGACAACCCCCATGTGAAGACCGCCGGGGCCGACCCCCGTGTCTTCACCCGAGGCCACCGTCAACCGTGGTCGCTCTCCTACGACGCCCCCACCCGGCTGATCCTGGTGGCCGAGAACGGCGGCGACCTGAACGACGACCACGACGAGATCAACCGCATCGTGCCGGGCGCCAACTTCGGGTGGCCCAAGGTCTTCGGGCCGGGCCTGCAGACCCTCACCCGCACCAACCGCGTGGAAGGCTTCACCGATCCTTGGTTCCACTACCCCCGCAACACCGGTGCTTCCTGCGTGGGGGCCCTGATCTATCGCCCCGGAACGTCGGGACAGGCCTACCCGGCGAAGTACCGGGGCGCGCTCTTCTACGCCGACTTCGCCCGCAAATCCATCCGCACGGCCCCGGTGGATCCCAAGACGGGCAAGGCGGGCGCGGGCGAGGCGTTCCTGCAGGGATTGCCGGCGGGCCCGCTGGCCCTGGGCCTGGGCAAGGATGGCGCCGTGTACTTCATCACCCACGGCGGCGGCACCAAGGCCTCGACCAACGACACCGTGGCCCGGATCGTCTGGAAGCAGCCTTGAGCGACGGCGCCCTCGCGCAGGGAGACCTCACGGCACGGGCTCGATCCGGTAGAACCTCCCGGCGTCCGGCGGCTCTGGATCGATCCAAAACACCCGACCCGCGGCATCGGCGTCGATCCGGCCCGCCTCATGCCAACCCTCTGCCGGGCGCGGCGATGCGGCGAACAAGACCCGGAATCTCCGTCCGGGGGTGGCTTGAAACCCCACCTGAAGCCCCCCGCCGCCGGGCACCCACCGGAGCGGCCCGCCGGTTCGCGGCGACGGGTCGGGCGACCCCGTGCGGCCATCGCCGCCGATGCGAACCCAGACCTCGTTGCTGAGGGTGCTCGCGGCACCGGAGGCCTCCCGGGCACTCGCCGTGAACCCATGCACCCCGTCCGACGGCGGATCGATCGGTTGCCAGCGCCAGCGGCCTTGCGCATCCACGGAGACCTCCGCCTGGAGAAGGCCCGATTCCCAGAGACGCACCCGACCACCCGGCATGGCCGACCCACCGAGCCAGAACGTCCCTGGCGGCTGCGGGCTGGACGGCGGATCGATCCTCGGAATTTCGAGCGTTCCGCTGCGATCCAGGACCGCCAGCAGGACCGGGTCGAGGATCCGGCCCACCGTCGGGTCCTCGTCACCCCGCTCGTTGTCGACCAGGTGGATCCAGATCTCGCCGGACCCGGAACCTCCGGTTGCGGGACGGAACTCGGCCCCGGTGAAGAGCGTGCGTCCAGAGGCGTCGGTGCGCAGGCGACCCATGGCATCGCGCAGGGGTTCCTTGACGAACTCGCGGGCCTGGCCCCGGGCATCAAACTTCACGCAGGCGTTGATCCCGGATCCCGGTGGCAACAGGACCCGCACGATCTGTTGGGGATGGGCGAACTCCCGCCGGTCGTCCCCGGGTTGCAGCGCGTACCAGAGCATCCCCGCCTGGGCGGAGAGGCGCGCATCGCCCACGGGATCCATGGCCTCGCTCCACGCTTGGACAGCGCCGGAGCTCAGGACCTCGAGACGCGCCCCGGTGATGCGGACGGCGCCCGGAAGGCCGGCGGCGCCCGATCCGGCGTCCATCGCCCTGAGGCCGAGGAAGGACCCCGGATCGGCCGGCACCGGGTCCCTCACCGGAGCGCCTTGGGCGGATCCTGGAAGCTCGGCCGGGGCGGGAAGCGCGGCGACCGAAGCCTGACGGCCATCGGGAACCCCATCCTCGTCGAGATCGCCGGCAAGGCATTCGGTCAGGTCGTCGACCCCGTCGGCATCGAGGTCGGGCATCAGCCGAAGCTCGAACCGACGGGTCCGACCATGGCCCGTGAGCTCCAGCTGCAGGATCGCATGTCGCGGGAAGTCCCGACCGTCGATCCGGCGCAACCTCACCCGATCCGCCTGCACGGAAGCCTCGATGCCCGAGGCGACGAGATCGGCGGCATTGGCCACCACGGCCTTCAGGGGAGCGCCGTCGGGATCGACGAACCAATCGCCGATCCGCAGGTCGCGTTCGCCGTCGGGCACGGGCTCCGGCATCGGTCCGATGAGGCTTCGCCCGGAACGGAGCACGGGCCCCGACGGACCGACGGTGGTGCGGATCTCCAGGGGTTGGATTCGCTGCGCGCCCCGGGCATCCCGGGCGGCGACGGCAAGAAGGTGGCCACCCGAGGCCTTCGGGTCGACCTGGGAACCCGCCTCGGCAACCTCGCGGATACGGAGCCAGCCATCGCGACCGATGCGGTATTTCCCGGCATCCGGGCCGATCAGCCCGACCTCCACCGCATCGCCATCGCGGTCGATCCCGAGGATCTTCATCACCCGGATCCGGCTTGTCTCGGACGTCACCGACCATCTTCCCGATCCGGTCTCATCCGAGACCGCGATGGCCAGCCCCTCGTCGGAGACGGTCCACGCGGAGAGGGTGGGCGGGGTGTTCACCGAAAGGTCCGGACCGGTGAGGCGAACCACCAGGTGGGTCCGCGCCTCGGCCCCAAGGGCATCGACGGCGACCACGGCGACGCGCGCCAGGCCCGGTCGGGGCGTGGTGGCAAGCAACCGGAGGTCCCGTCCCGACACGCGGGCCTCGATGCCGGGATCCAGGGCCTCGGCATGGAACCTCAGGACCGGATCCTGACCGGGATCGGGATCCCGGAACCACTCGTCGAGCCCGATCACCAGGCTGCCTTGGAAGGCAAGGGACAGCTCGGGGACCGGCAAGGCCTGCGGGACATCCGGACGGTCACGCACCGACAGGTCGATGCGTCCGCCGCCGGCCGAGGCCAGGCGGAACCCGGACGCGTCGACCAGCTCGGCTTCGAACGGCCAGGCGGCCAGGCCCGTGCCCGACACGTCCGGATCGGGCACGAAGGCGAGTTGTCCGGCGTGCCACCCGGCGGAGCTCAACCTGAGGGGACGTGTGTCGTCGGGATCCACGGTCGACCAGACGCCCCCCTCGTGGTGCTCAAGATGGCCGAAGGCACGCCCCACGGCGTCACGAGGCGCGCCGCGGAAGATGAGCCCCAAGACAAGGCCCCGGGAGGCCAGGGATTCCGGTTCCAGGCGTTCACCCCCGGGCCCGACGACCTCGACAAGATCCTCGATCGTCGGCACCCAAACCGGGGCTCCGGTATCCTCGTCCACCACCATCGGGCAGGACGGATCGAGCCGAAGCCGGTAGGTGGGTCGTGAGAGGGTGAGGGTTCCGGTGACCAAGCCGGCGATGTTTGGATCCCGGGCATAGGCCACCACCGGATAATTCCCCGGCAGGATGGGCGGCGTGGAATGTCCCGCATAGGTCACCAGAACCTCGATGCCCTCGGGATCGGTGAGCACGCGAACGGGCTTGGGCCGGCCATCGTAGGACTGGTCGAGGTCCGCCAGGGTCAGGATCGCCCGGGCCGGGGCCACCCGGAGACGGAGGGGTACGGTGGTTTCCGCAGGAGGAGTCCCGGTGTCTCGGGCCACCACGGTGAGCCGGAACTCACCCAGGCGACTGGGGATCCCGGAGATGGCGCGGCTGTCCGGATCGAAGGACCATCCCATCGGCAATCCGGCGACATCGAACCCGAGGCGTTGCCCAGCGTCCGGGTCGGTGAAGGCAGACTCGGGCAGCGCCCATCGGAAGGGCTGCAGGTACACGGCGTCGAGCGCTGGCAGATCGCCCACGAGAACGGGAAGATCATTCCCATCGGTGACCGCCACCTCGAACTCCTGCGTCAGCGAAAGCCCTCCGCGGTCGGACACCGCGATCCGGAGTCGGATGATCGGCTGTTTCTCGTGGTCGAGCGCACCTCGGGTGACCAGATGCTCCCCTTCAAGGTCGAAGAGATCCGCTCCGTCCACCAGATGGAAGGAAAGCCGATCGCCTTGATCCGGATCAGCAGCCGTGAGCCGTCCGACCCGGTGACCCGGGACAGAATTTTCCGGCACCTCCGCCCCGATCAACACCAACCCGGTGGGTGCCTCATTGACCGGCAGGATGGATACACTCACTGAGCGATCCGTCCGATTGCCTGCAGCGTCGGTCGCTCGCAGCACCACGGTGTACACGTTGTTGTGGTCAGTGTCCGTGGGCGACTCGAAGTCCGGTGCGTTGGCGAACGCCACAACGCCTTCGGTCAGTGTGAACCGTGCGACATCGACTCCTCCGGCGAGCGTCCACGTCACCGGCTCGTTGGCGGTGTAGGTGGCCACGATCGTGGAGTTCTCGGCGATGACAGGCGTGGTCGGACCGGTGATCTCAGGCGCGACCTCGTCAAGGTCCTGGACGGTCACCGTCACCGAACGATCCGTCCGGTTGCCTGCGGCGTCGGTGGCTCGCAGCACCACCACGTACGTGTTGTCCCGGTCGGCGTCCGTGGGCGACTCGAAGTCCGGTGCGTTGGCGAAGGCCAGCACGCCTTCGGTCAACGTGAACCGAGCGGCGTCAGCACCACTGGCGATGGTCCACGTCACCGTTTCGTTGGCGGTATACGTGGCCACCGTCGTGGAGTTCTCAACCACGGTCAGCGTGGTCGGACCGGTGATCTCCGGCGCGATCTCGTCGAGGTCGCGGACGGTCACCGTCACCGAACGATCCGTCCGATTGCCAGCGGCGTCGGTGGCTCGCAGCACCACCACGTACGTGTTGTCCCGGTCGGCATCTGAGGGCGACTCGAAGTCCGTCGGCGCGAGGAAGGCCAGCGTGCCTTCGGTCATGGTGAACCGTGCGA
>JBIKMQ010000002.1:0-17299 GCA_044359215.1 Candidatus Chromulinivoraceae bacterium | reverse complement strand
TGTTGTGCCTGCGGCGCTTCCAGCAGGCCGGCCACGTGCCCATCGCGCTGGCCGGCGGGGCCACCGGCATGATCGGAGATCCCAGCGGCCGCTCGTCCGAGCGCAACCTGCTGACCCCGGATGTGCTGCGGCACAACATCGCCTCCATCAAGGGGCAGTTGGCCCGGTTCCTCGACTTTGACGCCCCGGCCAACGCGGCGCGCCTGGTGGACAATTTCGACTGGTTCGGCCCCATCTCGTACCTGGAGTTCCTGCGCGACGTGGGCAAGCACTTCACGGTCAACGCCATGGTGGCCAAGGAATCGGTCCGCGCCCGCATGGAGGACCGCGACAACGGCATCAGCTACACCGAGTTCAGCTACATGCTGCTGCAGGCCTACGATTTCTACCACCTGCGCAGCCACGTCGGTTGCGAGCTCCAGATCGGCGCGACCGACCAGTGGGGCAACATCACCGCGGGCACGGAGCTGTGCCGCAAGAAGCTCGGCGTGCCGGTGTGGGGCCTGACGCTGCCGCTGCTCACCAAGGCCGACGGCACCAAGTACGGCAAGAGCGCCTCGGGGGCCGTGTGGCTCGATTCCAAGAGGACCAGCCCGTACCGCTTCTACCAGTTCTTCATCCAGAGCGACGACCGCGACGTGGTCAAGCTGCTGAAGGTCCTCACGTTCCTGCCCGCCGAGCAAATCGCCACCCTCGAGCAGGACCTGGTGGCCAACCCCGGGGCGCGTGCGCCCCACAAGGCCCTGGCCCGCGAGGTGACGACGCTGGTGCATGGCGAGTCGGCTGCGCAGGAGGCGGTGCGGGCCAGCGAGATCCTCTTCGGGGGCGACCTGGCGGGGGTGGGCGAGAGCACCTTCAACGAACTGCTGGGCGAGGTGCCGACGAAGACCCTCGAGGCCTCGCGGCTGGCCGGGGCGGGCATGCCCGTCACCGAGCTGCTGGTGCATGCCGGCCTGTCGGCCAGCAAGGGCCAGGCCCGCACGGACATCCAGGGCGGCGGGGCCTCGCTCAACAACGTGCGCGTGGCGGAGGTCCAGCGTGCGGTCACCACCGCCGACCTGCTCTTCGGCAAGCACCTGCTCCTGCGCAAGGGCCGGCGCAACTACGCCGTGGTCACGGTCCTGGCGTAGGCCGGGTTTTCCGCGAGCCCCGGCAGGTGGTGCCGGACGGCTTGGGCCATGGTCCCGGGGCCCTGCCACGGGCCGGACCTCACCCGGATTGGCAGCCCCGGCTCAGGGCGCGTAGTGGGGCGGCTTCTGGTTGTGTGGCGCGATGCGGTCCCCGTCCTGCGCCCGCAGGGTCTCGCCCAGCGTCTCCAGTTGCCGCTGCAACCGGGCGATGAGCTTGCCCTGGTCGATCACCACCGAGTTCAGGGCGTCGAAGTTCCGTTCGAGGTGGGCGAGGGCGGCCTCGGCCCGGTCGAGCCGGTGGTCGTGGGATTCCGGGGGCATCAGAGTTCTCCTTCGCGCTCGGTGAAGAACAGGGCGTGCGCCCTGGGGAAATCGGCCTCGGACACGAGCACGCGCACCGGGCGGTCGAGGTCCTCGGGGTCGCCGGCCACCGTGCCCGCGGGTCGTGTCGGCTCCACCGGGTCGGCCGGGTCGGCCGGTTCGAGGACCGCGGCGATGCCGTGCTTCTCGAGCCAGGCCTGCAGCAGGTCGCCCTTGATCCAAGGGCCTGTGAAGAAGTGCCGCAGGGCGTCGGGTTGGACAGGATGCTCGCTCACAGCACGCGCACGAGGACGACCGTGAAGTCGTCGGTCTGGGGTTCCGGCCGGGTGAAGTCCCGGGCCGCCTGGCAGATGCGACCGGCCAGCTCGGCCGCGGGCACCGCGGGGTTGGCACGGATCAGGTCGAGGACCCGTTCCACCGTGAAGAGGGCCCCGTCCGACCGCATGGCCTCGTCGATGCCGTCGGTCAGTTGCAGCACCGTGTCCCCCGACTCGAGGGGGACCGGCGGGTTCTCGGTGTAGGCGGCCTGGCCCTGCCGGCCCAGCGGCTTGCCGGTGCGGCGCAGGCGGGCCTTGATGCGCCCGGCGGCGTCGAGGACCCAGGTGGCCGGATGCCCGGCGCCGGCGTGCCGGAGGACCCGGCTCGCGGGGTGGATCGCCGCAAGGGACACCGTCACGTAGCGGTCGCCGCCGAGGTCCTCGGCGAGCAGCCGGTTGGCCTGGGTGAGGATGTCGGCCGGGGCCGATGCCGAGCGGGCGGTCATGCGCAGGCAGAAGCGGGTCTCGGCCATGAGGAGGGCCGGTCCCATGCCGTGCCCGGCGACGTCGGCCACCAGGACGCCCCAGGAGCCGTCCGGCAGTGGCAGGTAGTCGAAGGAGTCGCCGCCGGTGGCCTCGGCGGCCTGCGAGAGGCCGGCGATGTCGAACCCTGGCACCCGGGGTGCCGACTTCGGGAAGAGCCGCGATTGGACCTCCCGGGCCGCCGCGAATTCCTGGCGGCCCTTGCGGATCTCGGCCTCGTGCCGGCGGCGTTCGGTGATGTCGCGGATGAAGGCCACGAGCCACTGCTGGGCGCCCATGCGCATGCGGGTGAAGCCGATCTCGACCTCCACCTCCGACCCGTCGGATCGGCGGGCGCGGGTCTCGTAGACCCGGCGGTCCTCGGTCTCGGCGGCCGTCCTCCAGGTCCCGGGCGGGGTGTCGGTCGCCTGGAGGAAATCGAGCGTCCGGCCGCAGACCTCCGCGGCATCCCAACCGAAGATGACCCTGACGGCGGGGTTGCCGAAGCGGATGACGCCCTCGAGGTCGATGAGCAGCACCCCGTCGGTGGAGTTCTCCCAGACCGAGCGGTAGCGCAGCTCGCTTTCGCGCAGCGCGGTCTCGGCCTGCCGCCGGGCGGCGCGCACGGCCGCCTCGCGCAGCTCGCGCTGGACGGCGGGCACCAGCCGGCCGGGCGAGCCCTTGGTCATGAAGTCGTGCGCCCCGGACTTCATGGCCTCGATGGCCACGCCTTCCTCGATGCCGCCCGAGACGATGATGAAGGGCATGTCCCGGCCCGACTGCTGGTAGATCCGCAGGGCCTCCGGCGCGCTGAACCCCGGCATGAAGTGGTCGCAGAGGACCAGGTCCCAGCCCCCGGTGCGCAACTCGCCCTCGAAGGCGCCCGCATCGGCCACCCGCTTGGACTCGACCTTCCAGCCCCCCTGCCGGAGGTGGTTGACCAGGATCAGCGCGTCGAACTCGGAGTCCTCGACGATGAGGGCCCGCAGCCTGGGGCGTTCAGCGGTCGTCGCGGGAGCGGGGTTCTCGGGCACGGGGCGTGGGGTCGGTGGATCGGCCGGTGGGCCGCCGGGAACGGCCGTGGTCCGGGGCTCAGGGTCGGCGGACCCGGTAGAACCGCGTGGCCGAGGGGTCCTCGGGCAGCGGCAGGACGACCGGTTCGGCAAGGCCCCGTCCCGCGAGGGGTCCCAGGCCTGGGACGGCTGTCCAACCGTCACCGGTCAGGCGGGTGCTCTGCTCGACCTGGAAGGCCATTCCGGCAGTGGCCCTGAGGTGGAGGTTCCAGGCACGTCCGGGGCCCGGGACCAGGGCGAGCGACGCCTCGACCACCGGGGGGACCGCCTCGCGGACGACGATGTCGAAGTCCTGGGTGACCGCACCGAAGGAGTCGCTCACGCTCACCCGGACGCGGTTGGTGCTCGGGCCCTGCTCGAAGGTGGGCAACCAGTTCAGGACGCCGTTGGTCGTGATCGAGAGGCCGGCCGGGCCGGACACCAGCCGGTAGGTCAGCGTCTGGGCGGGCAGGTCGGAGTCGGTGGCGCGGATCTGGAAGGAAAGGCGTTGTCCCTCGCTGACCCGCCGGGTTCCGATCGTCGCCAGCGTCGGGGGGGTGTTCCGTTCCTGGACCACGATGTCAAATTCCTGGGAGACCTTGTCGATCCCGTCACTCACCTCGACCTGGACCCGGTTGGTGCTGGGCCCCTGGGACTCCGTGGGTTGCCAGGAAAGCAGGCCGTTGGTGGACACCGTGAGGCCCGTCGGGCCCGTCGCCAGCCGGTAGGTCAGCGGTTGGGCCGGCAGGTCTGTGTCGGTGGCCCGCAGCTGGAATGAAAGGTTGAACCCCTCGCTCACCCTCCGGTTCACCGCCGGGGCCCAGACCGGGGCCCGGTTCGGGATCGATTCGGTGACCACGCGGGCGTAGAAGTTGCCCTGGGGCCCGGAGTCGGGGTTGGTGCTGAACATGTTCAATGCCCAGGAGTCGGGCACCTCGGCCTCCTCGAGCTTCCAGAAGTCGGCGTAGCTTCCGATGAAATTCCGGGTCTTTCCGGGAAGGAGGGCCCCGATGGTCGGAGGATGGGCGATGATCAGGCCTGCCCCGTTGCCCGAGTCCTGGGCGAGGTCCATGAATTCGACCGTCCAGGTGAACCGGTCGGGAACGGTCACCCGCGGCACGTCCAAGGTTGTGGGTTGGAGTCCGGGGAGGACGGGGTATGTCGCGCTTTCCCAGAGGAGTGTCTTGGGCTTTTGGGTGTTGGCGATGGTCGGGTATTCCCGATCACCGTCGTTCCGGTAGAAGCGGATCTTCCACCCACCCGAGGGGCTCAGCACGTTCCCGAAGTACATGAACGAGAAGTGGGTGACGACCCGGCTGGTGCCGGCCAGGTTGATGTCATCCCCGTGCTGGCTGCCAATCAGGTAGTAGTTCGTGGTGATCCCCCGGGTGTTGTCGAAGACGATCTCGGGAACCTGAGCGTGGACCCTATGGCCGCACACCGCGAGCACCACGAGGAGGAGGAGGGAAACCAGTGCGGCTGGGAGACGTTTCATCGATCGATGGCGCCCCTTGCCGGGGCCGCTGGGCTTGGGGACGTTTGGGGAAGGAACGTTCCGGGGTTGCGGATTGGGTGCCGAGGATTGGGAAAGCCGCGGGTGGGGAGGATCGAAGGAGTGGTGCCCCGGCTAGGACTTGAACCTAGAACCAACTGATTAAGAGTCAGCTGCTCTGCCATTGAGCTACCGAGGCGCCAAAACCGCGGTTGTTATGTAGAAGCGTCCCGCTGTTGTCAACACGCGCCGCAACGGAACCTGCGGAACAAAATACGACTCCCGACCCGGCCGGGGAATCCCTACGGTGGGTCGCAGCGATGCTGACCGTCTCGAATGTCTCCAAGGGATATGGGGGGAAGACCTTGTTCACGGACCTGTCCCTGCAGTTCAACCGCCAAGACCGCCTGGGCCTGGTGGGCCCGAATGGCGCCGGCAAGTCGACCCTCTTCAAGCTCATCCTGCAGCAGGAGGAGCCGGATGATGGCCTCGTGACCTTCCAGCGCGGCACGACGGTCGGGTTCCTGCCGCAGGAGAGCGCGCCGGTGGGCGATCAGACCGTGTTGGAGATCGCCACCAGCCAGCACGCGCCCGGCTCCGAGCCGGAGGACGACTACCACTTCTATGCCGATGGTCCGGCCATCGCCAAGGCCAAGCGGCTGCTCAAGGGCCTGGCCTTCCGCGACACCGATTTCGAACGGCCGGCGCGCGAGTTGTCGGGTGGCTGGGTGATGCGGGCGCATCTGGCGCGCCTGCTGGTGCAGGAGCCGGACATCCTGATGCTCGACGAGCCCACCAACCACCTCGATCTCGAGACGTTGATCTGGTTCCAGGGCTACCTGAAGAACTACCCGGGGGCGATCCTGGTCATCTCGCACGACCGCGAGTTCCTCAACCAGCTGGTGACGGGCATCGTCGAGATCCGCAACGAGCGGCTCTACCGCTACTCGGGCAACTACGACGCCTTCCTGGACCAGCGCGAGGCGCAGCAGGAGCAGCAGTTGGCCGCCTTCAAGAACCAGCAGCGCGAGATCGGCCGGCTGATGGACTTCGTGAACCGCTTCCGGGCCAAGAACACCACGGCGACGCGGGCGCAGGCCAAGCTCAAGCAGATCGACCGGATGGAGAAGATCAACGCTCCGGAGCAGGCGGCGGCCACCGTGGATTTCGCCTTCCCCCAGCCGGAGAAGAGCGGTCAGCGGGTGATCACCCTCAAGGGCATCGATTTCGCCTATGGTGAGAACGTCATCTACACGGGCCTGGAATTCGAGGCCCAGCGTGGCGACCGCACGGTGCTCGTCGGGCCCAACGGCTCGGGCAAGTCCACGCTGCTCAAGCTCCTGGCGGGCAACCTGACGCCTCAGGCCGGCGAGCGCGACCTGGGGCTGCGCGTGAAGGTGGGCTACTTCTCCCAGTACCGCACGGAGATGCTCCAGCCCGAGCGGACTGTCCTCGAGGAGGCCGGCGACACGCCGGCCCGCGTGACCGAGCTCTACATCCGCTCGCTGCTGGGGTGCTTCCTGTTCCGCGACGACGACGTCTTCAAGAAGGTGGCCGTCTTGAGCGGTGGCGAGAAGACCCGCCTGGCCCTCGTGAAGCTGCTGCTCGATCCGCCCAACCTGCTGCTCATGGACGAGCCGACGACCCATCTGGACATCGCCAGCATCGATGCGCTGGTGGCGGCCTTGAGCGAGTTCATCGGCACCCTCGTCTTCATCAGCCACGACGTGTACTTCATCCGGGCCATCGCCACGCGGGTGCTGCACATCAGCGGCGGCGTGCTGACTCCCTACGCGGGCGACTACGACTACTACCTCGAGAAGATCAAGGCGTCGTCGGCGCGGGTGGCCCTGACCCAGGCTTCCAACGGCAGCGGTCTGACCAATGCCCGTCCGGCCACCGGGGGGCCGGTCGCCTCGTCGAAGCCGGTGATCAGCGCCTCGTCCAAGGAACGTCGCCAGCAGGCCGCGGAGGCGCGCAAGGCGATGGGCTTCCAGAAGAAGCACGTGGCCACGCTGGAGGCGCGCATCGCCACGCTCGAGGCCAAGCAGGTGCAATTGACGGCCGAGATGGAGAAGCCCGAGACCTACACCAAGCCGGGTCGTTCGCAGGAGCTTCAGCAGCAGCTGCGGGCCGTCGGTCACGACCTCCACAAGACCACCACCGACTGGGAGGCCGCGGCCACCAAGCTCGCCGAGCTGGAGGTCGCCTCGGTCGAGTGACCCTCGCCCGGGGCCGGGGCCGTAGGGGTCAGATGACCACCTTGAACTTCTCGCCCTTGCCGATCGACAACGCGAACGCAGCCATGAGCTCGGGGATGAACTCGAGGTCCTTGAGATTCACCATCTCGACCGGCGAGTGCATGTAGCGGTTGGGCAGGCTGATGAGGCCGCTGGGGATCCCGCCCCGGGTCCAGAAGATCACGTCGGTGTCGGTGCCGCTGGTGGCGCTCATGGCCTCGTGCTGCAGGGGGATCTTCTTCTTCGCGGCCACCTCCTCGAGGCGCTGCACGACGGACGGGTGGTTGCAGCCGCCATGGGTCAGCGCCGGGCCGGCCCCGAGCCGGATGTCGCCGTGGGCGCGCTGGTCCACCGTCGGATAATCGGTCGCATGGGTGACGTCCACCACCAGGGCGGTCTCGGGATGGAGCGAGTAGGCGATCTGGCGGGCCCCGAGCAGGCCGACCTCCTCCTGCACGTTGGCCACGGCGCAGACCTCGACGTGGAGCTTCTTGGCCACGGGCTTGAGCAGGCGAAGGGTTTCGGCCACCGCGAAGGTTCCGATGCGGTTGTCGAAGGCCCGGGCGACGGCCAGGTCGCCATGCAGCCTCTCGAAGCGGTCGTTCAGCGTGATGGGGTCGCCGATGCGAACCCGCTTCAGGGCCTCCTCCTTTGAGGGCGAGCCGATGTCGATGAAGAGCTCGTGGATCTTCGGCGCCTTGGCCTCGCCGTCGCCGCGGGTCAGGTGCGGCGCGACGTTGCCGACCACGCCCAGGACCGGACCCTGCCGGGTGTGGATCGTCACCCGCTGGGCCTTGGTGATGGCCGGGTCGATGCCGCCGGTCTTGCGGACGTGGATGAATCCCTCGGGCGTGATGAAGTTCACCGACATGGCGATCTCGTCGGCGTGCGCGGCGAGCATCAGGCGCGGGCCGCCGCCCTGGTTGAGCACGGCCACGCAGTTCCCGTAGGCGTCGGAGAAGGTCTCGTCGGCGTATTGGCCGGCGTAATCGAGCCACACGCGCAGGCCGCGTGTCTCATGCCCGACGGGGCTGGGGGTGTTGACGAGGGTTTCGAGGAAGGCCAGCGATTGCGAACGCATACGACGGAAATCCTGCCGCAGGATGGCAGAGGTGCCAAGGGCCCGGGACAACGCCCCGGGTCACCGCCCGTCGGTGTCGGGATGACGTCGCAGCCGGTTCTCCAGCAGGAGGCGCCAGACCATCCAGGCCGCCTCGATGGCGATGTCGCGCGACATCTTGGAGACGCCCTGCTCACGGTCGGTGAAGACGATGGGCACCTCGGCGACCCTGAGCCCGCGCCGCCAGACCCGGTGGGTGAGTTCGATCTGGAAGCTGTAGCCGTTGGCCGTCACCGAGCTGACATCGATGGCTGCGAGGGTCTCCCGGCGGAAGCACTTGAACCCCCCGGTCGGGTCGCTGAAGGGCATCCCGGTGATCACCCGGGTGTAGAAGCCGCCCCACAGTGACAGCAGCAGGCGGGGGAGCGGCCAATTGATGACGCGGATGCCCCCGGAGTAGCGCGAGCCCAGCACCAGGTCGGCCTTCTGATCGTCGGCGGCCTTCAGAAAGCGGGGGATGTCGGCCGGGTTGTGGGAGAAATCCGCATCCATCTCGAAGATGAAGCGGTAGTCGCGGGCCAACGCCCATTGGAAGCCCGCCACATAGGCGCGGCCGAGGCCGTCCTTCACCGTGCGATGCAGGACATGCACCCACGGGTGTTGCGCGGACAGTTCGTCGGCGATGCGGCCGGTGCCGTCCGGGGAGTTGTCGTCGACCACCAGCAGATCCACCGCGACGGGCAGCGCGCCGAGCCGGCGGACCAGCTCGGGCAGGTTCTCGCGCTCGTTGTAGGTCGGGACGATGATGAGGGTCTCGGCCGGCATGCGACGCCGGCAACCTAGCCGGTGGTCCGGCCCCTGAACAGGCGCGAAATCACCGGGACAGGTCCCCTTCCTTCGAACCCTCCCGCGCGCTTGCATCGGGCCGCCGCTTCGGGAGCCTTGGGCCATGAAGATTCCCCGCAGGGCCTTCCTGGGTTCCTCGTTGGCGGCCATGTCGGCCGCGCCGCTCGCCGCCGCCAACCCGAAACCCGGCAAGGGCGGATCGGCCAGGCGGGGCCGACGCGAGCCCGATCCCTCCGCCAAGCCGCCGCTGGTGATCTCGACCTGGCCTTTCGGCAAGCCCGCGAACGATCGCACCCTGGAGGTGTTGCGCTCCGGGAAGGGTGGCCTGGACGCCGTCGAGCAGGGGGTGCGGCAGGCCGAGGCCGATCTGTCCAACCCGAGCGTGGGCCTGGGGGGCATCCCGGCGGCCCACGGTGTCGTGCAGTTGGACGCCTGCATCATGTCGGGCCCGGGCCACCGGGCCGGGTCGGTAGCTGCGGTCGAGGGCTTCAAGCACCCCGTCTCCATCGCGCGCCGGGTCATGGAGGAGACCCGGCATGTCATGCTGGTGGGCGAGGGGGCGCAGCGCTTCGCCCGCGAGCGGAAGTTCGAGGAGGGTCCGGCCGTGACGCCGGGCCAGAAGGCCGCGTGGGAGAACTGGAAGAAGGCGCAGGAGGCCGAGAAGGCCAAGGTCCCCAACCACGACACCATCGCACTGCTGCTCCTCACCCCGTCGGGCGACCTCTTTGGCGCCTGCTCCACCTCGGGCTGGGGCTACAAGATCCCGGGCCGGGTGGGGGATTCGCCCATCATCGGCGGTGGGCTTTTTGTCGACAACACGGTGGGTGCGGCCGGTGCCACCGGCATCGGCGAGAACGTGATGCGCTACTGCGGGTCGTTCCTGGTGGTCGAGTTCATGCGGCAGGGCATGTCGCCCACCGAGGCCTGCCTGGCGACGCTGCACCGCATCGCCTCGCTCGATCCCAAGGGTTACGACCTGAGCGTCAATTTCATCGCCCTCGACAAGCGGGGCCGTTTCGGTGCCGCCGGCACGGGCCAGGGCTTCCAGTATTCGGTGGCCTGCGACGACTACAGCAAGGTGCTGCAAAGCCCCGGGGTGACGCAGAAGCCCGTGGGTCCCCTCGGTGGCAACCGCCTGTGAGCCGCCGTCGGACGGTCCGGGTCTCCGGGGTGCGCCTTCCACCGGGGTGGGCTCACTTCGACCCGGCGGGCAGCGGCACCTGACCCGGTCGGCTCAGGTAATACAGCAGGTCGCGCGTCTGCTGCTCGGTGAGGTTGGCGATCAGGCCCTCGGGCATCATGGAGATGGTCGTCGGCTCGATCTTCCGCACCTCGGAACGGGGCAGGGTCACCACGTCGTTGGCGGTCTGCAGGGTGACTCCGTTGGCATCCTGGGACTTGATCATTCCGGTGAGCACCCGCTCGTCCTTCGTCTCGACCGTCGAGGCGAGGTATTCGTTGGGAATGACCGCGTTGGGGTAGAGGATGTTCTGCAGCAGGTAGTCGAGGTCGGCCCGGTTGGCTCCGGTGATGTCCGGGCCGACATTGCCGCCCGTGTCGAACAGATGATGGCACTGGGCGCAGACCTGGTTGAAGACCACGCGACCTCGGGGGGCGTCTCCCGGCTGGGAACCACCGGCCCAGTAGACCTTCTTGACCCGCTCTACCTCGGCCTTCATGTCGGGGCTGGTCTCCTTCATGACCCCCCAGATCCGGGTGAGCTCGGCCGCCAGTCCGGCGTCCTTGAGGGAGCGGAGTTGTCGGACCAGGTCGGCCGTCAGCGCCGCCTTGGGCACCTTGCCGGCCGCGACGGCCTCCACCAGCGGCCGGGCATAGGCGGTGCGCGAGGCCAGCGTGTTCAGGGCGTCGCGCTGCTCGGCCACGCCGAGTGCGGTGAATCCGGCCAGGAGCACCGAGGGGGTGCGTGCATCGTCGAAGCCGGCCAGGCCGCGGATGGCGGTGCCCCGGATGCCGGGCTCGGCCGTGAGCCGCTGCAGCAGGGGGACCAAACCGGCGTCCCGGGTGCGAAGCAGGGTCTCGAGCGCGGCGGTCCGGTCCGCGGCGGCGGCCTTGGTGTCCGAGGCGATGTTCCGGAGGGCCTCCAGCGCCCGGGGACTCCCGAAGACGGTGCCCAGGTTGCGTGCCAGCCGCCGGGTCTCGAGGTCGGGGGCCTCGGACAGGCGGGTCTCGAGGTCGCCCCATCCGGCCGGGGCGGGCACCCCGTTGCGTCCGCGCAGGGCGGCCTCCATGCCGCGAAGCACGTCCAGGCGCAGGGCCGGGTCGGCGGTCGAGGTCGCCAGCGCCGTCAACCGGTCGAGCGGTCCCTCGGCGACGAGCGGGGACGAAAGCAGGCCCAGCCCGAGGGTCAGGGCGAGCATCCATGGGCGTCCGGAACCGGACCGTTGCGTGGAATTCACGCCAGCGAGGCTACGCGCCGCGCGGTGCGCATCAAGCCGTCGTTCCTGCCGGGCCGCCGGGATCCCGGCATTCCGTCCAGCGGGGGAAGGGGGAAATACTGGTTGCGCCTCCGGTCCGGGGTGTGGCTAAGTTTCGCGCCTTTCCGGGCAAACGGCCCGGAATTGGCGGTTCTTCAACGTCGAGGATACCATGAAGCGCTGGCGCGTGCAGGTGATGTACTCGGGTCGGGTGCAGGGCGTGGGCTTCCGCTACCAGGCCAAACGGCAGGCGGCGGGCTTCGAGGTGTCCGGAACGGTGCGGAACCTGCTAGACGGGCGGGTTGAACTGATCGCCGAGGGCGAGCGGTCCGAGTTGGAGGAGTTTCGGAAGGCGATCCGCGAGTGCGGGTTGGGGCCGATGATCCGCGGCGAGGACGTGACATGGACCGAGGCCACGGGCGGTTTCCGGGGTTTCGAGATCGTGCGGTAGACGAGAATGAGGTACGCCATCATAGCGGACATCCACGGCAACCTGGAGGGATTCCAGAGGGTGCTTGCGGACATCCAGGAGCAGAAGTGCACCCATGTGGTCTGCCTCGGCGACGTCGTCGGCTACGGCGCCAACCCGAAGGAGTGCCTCGACATCGTGCGCGGGATGAACCTGCCCACGGTCAAGGGCAACCACGACGAGTACATCGGGCTCGACGAGGATCCCGAGGGGTTCAACGACGCGGCGGCCGAGGCCGTCTCCTGGAGCCGGGCGCAATTGACGGCCGACGACCGCAAGTGGCTGCGCGACCTCAAGTACTTCCGCCTGGTGGCCAACTTCTCCATCGTCCACGCCACCCTCGACGGTCCGCAGCGCTGGGGATACGTGTTCGAGAAGCTCGAGGCCGCCGCGAGTTTCACCTACCAGAACACCCAGCTGTGCTTCTTCGGCCACACCCATGTGCCCGTGGCGTTCATCCGCGACACCGGGGTGCGAGGCGGCCAGTACTCGAAGCTCAAGATCGAGCCCGGCCGCAAGTACTTCATCAACGTGGGCAGCGTCGGTCAGCCGCGGGACGGCGATCCTCGTGCCGCCTACGTGGTGTACGATTTCCCGACCCAGACCGTGGAGTTGCGCCGGCTCGAGTACGACATCCCGACGGCCCAGAAGAAGATCCTCGCCGCGGGCCTGCCGGCCCGCTTGGCCGAGCGCCTGGCGGTGGGTCGCTAGGCCCGCGGGTCGCCTGGGCCGCCTGTCGATTCTGGCGCCTCCGGGCTCGACGGGTCGAGCCGTTCCGGATTATCCCCGCCGGGCACCGGTCCAGCGCGTGAAGATCCTCATCCTCAAGCCCAGTTCCCTCGGGGACGTCATCCATGCGTTGCCCGTGCTCCGGTTGCTGCGGCTGGAGTTCCCGCAGGCCCGGGTCGACTGGTGGATCCTGCGCGGCCTGATGCCGCTCCTGGAGGGCGACCCGGACATCCTCCGGTTGATCCCGTTCGACCGGAAGGACTGGGGCAGGCCGCGCCATTGGCCGGCGGTGCTTCGCCTGGTGAGGCAGCTCCGTTCCGAGCGGTACGACTGGGTATTGGATCTCCAGGGACTGGCCCGGTCGGCATGGTTCGGCCGGGCCTGTGGCGGGTCGCGCTTCGTGGGCGTGCGGGACTGGCGGGAGTTGGCACCGTTGCTCCACGGCGAGTCGGTGCGCCGCCCTTCGCCGAGGGCCCATGCCGTGGACTGGCAGCGGGCCCTGCTGGCGCACCTGAAGGTGCCGCTGCGGACCGGGTGGGAATGGATCCCGCGCCGGACCGCGGCCGCCGAGCGCCTGGCGCTGGAGTTTCCCGGGCTTTGGCAAGGCTCCTGGATCGGTCTCCAGCCGGGCGCGCGCTGGGACAACAAGCGGTGGCCGGTGCCCCGATTTGTCGAGCTGGTCGGGTTGTTGTCGCGCTCGCACCCCGCGCATCGGATCGCCCTCTTCGGAGGGCCTGAGGACCGGGCCCTCGGCCAGGCGGTGGCCCAGGCCGATCCTGTCCGCTGCCTCGACCTGACGGGGCGGATCTCGTTGCCCGGGATGATCGAGGCGCTGCGCCGCATGGACCTTCTGGTGACCAACGACACCGGGCCGATGCATGTGGCCGCCGCCCTGGGCAAACCGGTGGTCGCCCTGTTCGGCCCGACCGATCCATCCCGGACGGGTCCCTACGGGCAGGTGGAGTCGGTGCTCCGGGCGGACCCGCCGCCACCGTGCGCGCCCTGCCTGAAGGCGGTCTGCCACCACGCGGAGCCGCTGGCCTGCCTGAATGGAATCACCCCGGCCCAGGTCGCGTCGGCCGTCTCGGCCCGGTTGGTCAGGCGGTGAGTGGGGCCTGGGGGCTGCGGGTTGGATCGTGGACGACCCGTGGTGAGGCGACGGGACTCCCGGTTTGAAACGATTCCGGCCCCCTCACTCCGACAGGGCCGCGTCCCAGTCCTTCCACACCGGTTCGTAGCCGAGCCTGCGGATCACCCCCGCCACTTCCGCAGGGGACCGGTCGTCGGCAATGTCGAACTGTCCGGTGGCGTTGGTGGCCCGGCCGGCCGCGACCGACCGTTCGGGGGCGTCGGGCGCCAGGGCCTCGATGCGGCCGCGGACGGTGTGGTGGATGGCCTCCTTGCCGGCGCCGGTGTAGCCGCCGGGTTCGGTGTGGCTGCCCGCGCTGGCATGGGTGATGCCCAGGGGCAGCAGCCCGTCGCGCAGGGAGGCCGGCTCACGGGTGGAGAGCACGAGGCCGACGTCGGGCAGGAAGAGCCGCAGCGCGGTGATCACCTGGACGAGGTCCCGGTCGTGGAAGCCGGTGAGGGGCTGGAATTCGCCGGCGCAGGGACGCAACCGCGGCAGGGAGACGGTGACCTGGGCTTTCCAGCAATGCCTGAGCAGCCAGGCGGCGTGGGCCGCCACCGAGATCGCCTCTTGGCGCCAGTCGGCCAAGCCATACAGCGCGCCGATGCCCAGGCGCCGGAAGCCGGCCTCGTAGGCCCGTTCGGGGGTGGCCAGTCGCCAGTCGAAATCGCGTTTGGGGCCGAGGGTATGCATCCGGCCGTAGACCTCGCGGTCGTAGGTCTCCTGGTACACGACGAGGCCCTCGGCCCCGGCCTGGACGAGGGGTCGATAGTCGGGGGTCTCCATGGGGCCGACTTCGAGCGACAGGGAAGGAATGAAGGCGTGCAGGTCACGGACGCAGTCGGCCATGTAGCCGTTGGAGACGAACTTGGGATGTTCGCCGGCGACCAACAGGAGGTTCCGGAAGCCTTGTCCGGCCAGGGCGCGGGCTTCGCGGGCGACGTCCTGCCGGGCGAGGGTGACGCGAAGGATGGGGTTGTCGCGGGAGAAGCCGCAGTAGGCGCAGTTGTTGATGCACTCGTTGCTGAGGTACAGCGGGGCGAAGAGGCGGATGGTCTTGCCGAAGCGTTGGCGGGTGAGGGTCTGGGAGCGGCGGCATAGTTCCTCAAGCCGGGTGGAGGCGGCCGGTGAGAGGAGGGTGGCGAACTCGGCGAGGGACGACGGTCCGCGCCGGAGGACGGCGTCGACGGGCCCGGGGGTCGATGACCGGGCCAGACTCATCAGGCTTTCCAAGGGCAAGGCCCGGAAGGCCTCGACGAAACTCATGGGCGGCGACCATAGCCGGGGCTCCCTCTCTAGCAAGTGGGCTCCGCGGGACCAGTCCGCGCTCGCGGGGAACGTTGGGTGGGCTCCGCGGGACCAGTCCGCGCTCGCGGGGAACGTTGGGGCCAGCGGGACGTTCGCGCTATCGCGCGAGGGGGGCAGGATGTCGACGTTCCTACGCTCGCCGCGGACTGATCCCGCTCCGCTGCGGTTTTGGGTGGGCTCCGCGGGACCAGTCCGCGCTCGCGGGGAACGTTGGGACCAGCGGGACGTTCGCGCTATCGCGCGAGGGGGAGCAGGATGTCGACGTTCCTACGCTCGTCGCGGACCGATCCCGCTCCGCTGGGGTTTTGGAGGGGCTCTCCAGCGCTGTCGCGCTGGGGGGGGCAGGATGTCGACGTTCCTACGCTCGCCGCGGACCGATCCCGCTCCGCTGGGGTTTTGGAGGGGCTCTCCAGCGCTGTCGCGCTGGCGGGGCCAGGATGTCGACGTTCCTACGCTCGGCGCGGACTGATCCCGCTCCGCTGGGGTGATTGGGGTGGGTGAACGACGGTCTGGAGTTGGCGGAGGAGGCGATCGCGGGCGGGGAGGATGCCTTTGTAGGCGGCGATGGGGTCGGGCATGGAGCGGAGTTGCCGGGCGAGGCGATCGCGGGCGCCAGCAGGCCGCAGGACGCTGTCCAAGGGATGGACGGTGAGGTGGATGGCGAAGAGCAGGCCGCCGCTGTCCGGCAGGGCGCGGAAGGCCTGATGCTCGAGCCGCAGCCAGGTGGTTTCGAGGGTGGCGTCGTCGGTGAGCCGGGGCAGGGCTCGGTCGGGATGGGCGTTGCGTTGGCCGTGGGCGGCCAGGCCCCAGTTGTCGCGCTCGAAGGTCTGTCCCATGGGAAGGCGATCGAGGAAGGTGCGAATGCGCGTCCCCAAGGTGTCGTTGAGGGTGGGCACTCCGGCATGGATGGCGTCGACGGTCTTGCCAACCTTCTCGCGGAGGTCCCAGGCGGACGGAAAGCAGACGGCTCCAGCGACGAGGCGGAACTGGCCCGAGGGGTCCCGTCGCAGGAGGAGCAGGTCGGGTTCCCAGCGCCGGGACAGCTCCTTCAAGGCGTCGGCGTCCGACCGCGTGACCGGGAGATCGGGGAAGAGGGCCCCGGCCTCGCGCAGCACGGGGGCGGCGTCGTCGGTCCAGGCGAGGTGCCGATGCGGGTCGGCTGACAACCAGTGTCGGCGCTCCTGCAAGGCCTCGTGATCGGGTGGGCTCCACCGGAACCACTCCTGCCGGGGGCGTTGCATGCCGAAGCCGAAGGAGAAGTCGCCCTCGGGGAACAACCGCTCGGCAAGCGTCTCGGGCTGGACCGGTTCCATGTCCCGACGTTGCCCTCGGGTCGCCCTCCCGCCAATGCCGGGCTCCGTGTTCGTTGGGACCCGCCGACACACGGCGCTGCGCGGGGAGCACCGATCGCCGATTCGGCCCGACCGCCATGGGGATTGCGCGCCCCCGGGAACCTTGTCACAAACGGTCATGCCCCCGTCCTCCAGTGCAGGAAAACCTCCGGCGATGCCGCAGCGATTGGCGTCGATGGATGCCTACCGCGGGTTCGTGATGCTGCTGATGGCCGGGGAGATGGTCCGGCTCGGCGCGGTGGCGGCCAAGATGCCCGCGGACAGCGTGTGGCACCTCCTGGCCCATCATCAGGACCACGTCGAGTGGCAGGGATGCACGCTGCACGACCTCATCCAGCCGTCGTTCTCCTTCCTGGTCGGCATGGCCCTGCCCTGGTCCATCGCCTCCCGGCAGCAGTCGGACCAGGGATTCCTGCGGATGCTCGTCCACACGCTGTGGCGGGCGCTGGCCCTGTCGGCGCTGGGCATCGCGCTGCGCTCGACGCACTCGGCCCAGACGAACTTCACCTTCGAGGACACGCTCACCCAGATCGGCCTGGGCTACACCTTCCTGTGGCTCCTGGCCTGGCGGAGCGTGCGCACGCAGGTCTTGGCGCTGGTGGCCCTCCTGCTCGGATATTGGGCCTGGTTCGTGATGGCGCCGCTGCCCGGTCCGGACTTCGACCCCGCGACGGTCGGCGTGTCGGCCGACTGGATGAAGCAGCACGGGCTGAGCGGTTTCGCGGCCCACTGGAACAAGAACGCCAACCCGGCCCACCACTTTGACGTGTGGTTCCTCAACCTGTTCCCGCGCGCCAAGCCCTTCCTCTACAACGGAGGCGGCTACCTGACGCTGAGCTTCATCCCGACGCTGGGCACGATGATCTGCGGCCTGCTGGTCGGCGGTTGGCTGCGGCGCGAGGACGTGCCCATCGGCCGGCGCCTGCTCCGGATCGCCCTGTTCGGCCTGGCCGGCCT
>JBIKMQ010000200.1:0-5123 GCA_044359215.1 Candidatus Chromulinivoraceae bacterium | reverse complement strand
AAACTCAGTGAGATGTCCATGGGGCAGTTGCTTGAGGAGCGGTCGAGGCGCCGGGCCGAGGGCATCGACGACGTGACGCCGATCGAGGTGCAGATCCACCGACAGGCGTCCTTCTCGTTCGCCTGCCTCGGCTTCACGTTGGTCGGCATCCCGCTGGGCATCCGGGCCCATCGGCGGGAGACCAACATCGGGGTGGCCATCGCCCTGGTGCTTCTCCTGGTGTACTACTCGTTCATCATCGTGGCGCAATCGCTCGACACGAAACCCCACCTGTATCCGCAGTACCTCCTGTGGATCCCCAACCTGCTGTTCCAGGTGGTCGGGGTGGTGCTCATCCGCCGGGCCGACGGGCGTGCCTAGCCCAAGCCCCGCTTCAGGTGGGCATCCCATCCACCCAAGGTCCCGCCGTCAGGGATGCCTGCTTCGGACCTGTGGAACCCATCGCGAGGGAGCGGGGTCGTCAATACTTGGGCACCGACGGATCGATCTCGTCGGACCACCCGTTGATGCCGCCCTTCACGCTCTTGACGTACTTGAACCCTTGCTCGCGCAGGAAGCGCAGCGCCTTCATCGACCGGACGCCACTCTTGCAGTGGATGTAGTACTGCACGTTCGGGTCGAGGTCGGTGAAGCGTTGGGGCAGGGTGCTCAGAGGAACCAACGGCACTCCGGCGATTCGGGCGATCTGCTGCTCGTCGGGTTCCCGCACGTCGATGACCCGGATGCCCAGCGACGGCGTGTCGAGGGCCTTCTTCATCTCCTGGAGGCTGACCTCGTCGGGATTGGCCGACGGGTTCGCCGGCTCCGGCTGGATCCCGCAGAACATCTCGTAGTCGATGAGCTGGGTGACGGTCGGGTTGGGGCCGCACACCGGGCACTTCGGGTCCTTGCGGAGCTTCAGCTCCCGGAACTTCATGTCGAGGGCGTTGAAGAGCATCAGTCGGCCGATGAGGGATGAACCCTTGCCCAAGGCCAATTTGAGGATCTCGGTGGCCTGGATGCAGCCGATGATGCCCGGCAGCACTCCCAGCACGCCGCCTTCGGCGCAGCTCGGCACCATGCCCGGCGGCGGGGGCTCCGGGTAGAGGCAGCGGTAGCATGGCCCACCCAGATGCGGGGCGAAGACGCTGGCCTGGCCTTCGAAGCGGAAGATTGAACCGTAGACGTTGGGCTTCTTGAGCAGAACGCAGGCGTCGTTGGTGAGGTAGCGGGTCGGGAAATTGTCGGTGCCGTCGACCACGATGTCGTAGGGGCGGATCAGGTCGAAGGCGTTGTCGGCCGTGATGCGCGTCTTGTGCAGGTCGACCTGGACGTTGGGGTTCAACGCGGCGATGGCCGCCTTGGCCGAGTCGGCCTTCGAGGTGCCCACGTCGGCGTCGGAGTGCAGGATCTGCCGCTGGAGGTTCGAGTAGTCGACCGTGTCGAAATCGACGATGCCGAGCCGGCCGATGCCGGCGGCGGCGAGGTACATCGCGATCGGGGATCCCAGGCCACCGGCACCGATGCAAAGGACGGAGGTGTTCCGGATCTTGCGCTGACCGGCCAGGCCGACCTCCGGCAGGATCAGGTGTCGGCTGTAGCGGCGGATCTCCTCGTTGGTGAGTTCGAACATACGAAAGGGCTGAAATTACGACGCCACCGGCCGGCGCGAAAGAAAAGTTTGGGTCATGATCGGAAGGCCGGCAGGGCAGGGTGGGGCACCAACGGGTAACCGTTGGTTCTGGCGCACGGCGGGTGGACGGTCGGTCCCTGCGGCTCTCCGGGCCGGTCCACCGTGTCAGGCGTTCCTAACGGTTGCCTCGTGGATCCGTTGGGCCGCCTCGACGGGGTCGGTCGCGGCGTAGATCGGTCGGCCCACCACCAGCCACGAGGCCCCGGCGGCCATGGCCTCGGCCGGTCCGAGGGTGCGCTTCTGGTCGTCGGACTTCTCGGCTCCCGTGCGGATGCCCGGGGTGACCAACTGGATGCTCGGCGGCAGGATCGACCGGAGCGGCACGATCTCGAGCGGGGAGCAGACCAGCCCGCGCAGGCCGCTGGCGGCTGCCAGTCGGGCCAGGCGCTCGACCTGGCGCGTGACGTCGGATTCTCCGCCGAGTTCGGACAGCGCGGCCGAATCCATGCTGGTGAGCACGGTGACACCCAGGACCAGGGGTGGCTTCCGGCCAAGGCTGGCCGCGGTCTCCTGGGCGGCCGTTTCGGCGGCCCTCATCATGGCCGATCCGCCCGAGCAGTGCACCGTGAGCATCTGGACATCCAACCGCACGGCGGCGGCCACGGCCTTGGCCACGGTGTTGGGGATGTCATGGAACTTGAGGTCAAGGAACACCGCCGCACCGGTCTGCCGGAGTCGCCGCACGAGATCCGGCCCCTCGGACACGAACAATTCCTTGCCCACCTTGAAGGCCCCCACATGGGGGGCGACGCGGGTGGCGAGGTCGAGGGCGGCGGATCCGGACGGGAGGTCCAGGGCGACGATGATCGGTGAACTCACGTCGCGATTGAAGCGCCTGGGCCCCGGACCGGCGACGCCAAAAGCGATGGCGTGCCGATGGATCGTCCATCCCTAGGTGCCCGCGGCGGGCGAAGCGATGCCGTGTCGGAATGCCGGGCCCGGGGCGCGGGCGCTGTCGGGGGCGGTGTCAGCCCGGGCGGCTCCACTCGCGCATCGGAAGCCACGGCAGGAGTTTCTCCCGGAGCATCAACACCCGCCTGGGATTCAGCGGTTCGGCAAGGTCGCCCTCGCGCAGGAGGGGGTCGCTGTTCCCGATGGCCAGATCGAACAGCCGGTCGAGGAGGTCCAGTTCACCCTGGTTCAGGGTGACCTGGGCGCGCTCGTCGGAGGCACAGGCCTTCTGCTCGCGCCGGGCCAACTCGAGGACCAGCGCACAAGGCTCGAGGCACGGCACAAGGGTCTTCTCGGCAGCGGTCTCGTGTTCCCGGTCGCCGACCCTCCAAAGGCGCCGCCGCAGGCAGCAGCTCGCATGGCAGCCGGCGCGGGCCACCTGCTCGGCTTCCGGTTCAAGCAGGGAGGAGACCTGGCGGTACATCCCGCTTTGGCGGTCGGCGAACTCCTGCCACGACACCGCCTGCGCCGCTCCCGTCTGGACGGCATGCCAGTCGGGCAGGCCGCCCGGGAGCAGGTCGTCCAGCGACCTCTCCAGCGCCGCCGGATCGGCGGCGAGGTGGTGCCATCCGCGCACGAGGTTCGGTGCGGCCTTGTTGGGACGAAAGCGGCCGAGGGCGTCGCCCTGGGCCAACGCCCGGAGGTCCTGCCCGTCGACGCATCTCAGCGATCCGTCCGCCGCCGCGGCGTCCTGACACTGCCGGAGGTCCACCCCGGCGTTCTGCCATGAGAGCGACAATGGCCCGAACCTGACGTGAACGCCGGTGCGGACAATCTCCCAGAGTGCGAGGGCGGCGGGTGTGGCCGTCGGGGTCATGGCGCGGGCCAAGGGGTCAGGTGCCGTCGGAGGCTCATCGTGCCCTGTGCGAGTGCTCCAGGTGCTCCTTGAGCAGGTCCCGCCCGAAGTCATTGTCGAAATCGCGCCACACGGCGTGGACATGGTTCGCGTCGTTCTGGGTGTTGTCGTACTCGAGCAGGAAGGTCGGCCCGTGCACGCGGTAGTAATGGCGCTGCCCGCGCTCGACGGAACCGGCCCAGGCGAACCGGATCCTGCCCCGTCCTGCCCGGTCGATCCGGGCGAGGTCGGCCGCCGCCAGATCCCCGCGCAGCCGTCCGACATATTCCTCTAGGAGCCGGTTGAGCAGCTTCTTCTGCGCGCCGTTCATGTCCGAGACTGCGAGGCCCTTGGCGGCTCCCACGTCGGCCGTCCGGTTGGCCACGGTGAGGATGTCGTCCGGGGCGTTGGTCTGGATGAGCGCCTGCTTCGATTGGCGTGGGCTCAGCGACGTGACCAACTCGCGGGCGAGATCCTCCTCGGCGGCGAGCACCCGCAACCCGGCGCGCGGGCCTTTGCGCACCTCAGCCGGGTTGGTCCCGAGGAACGACGGCGTGCCTCCGGCGAAGCGGCCCTTCACGATGGTGAAGTTCAGCGAGAGGTGGTGCCCCTCGAACCGCCAGCCCCAGGTGCCCTGAGGATCGGGCGTGCCGAAGAGGCTGACGTGGTAGAGTTCCGGGTCGCGTGGGAACCGGCGGTTGGGGCCCTCGAGTTCCTGGAGGATCTGCTCCAGGCTCATGATGGTCGTGGCCTTGGAGAAGCCGCGGCTGCTCAGACCGCTCTGCAACAGCGCGAAGGCCAGGTGCTTCTGGGCCGGCTTCAGCGTCCCAAGGGTGACGCCCTTGCGTTCCTTGGGGATGAAGTGCCAGTTCTCGCGCTCATCCGACTTGAACTCGAAGGTTGCGGTGACCTTCTGGTCGTCTGAAAGCGCGGCGAGGAAATTCCGGGCGGCCGAGGCCATCTCCGATTCGGGGGAGGCTAGGACGCTGAGGCTGGTCAGCAGGGTGAGGAGGAAGGTTCCGAAGCGCGGCAGGATCATGCGGAGGAGGAGACTGGAGGCGTCGCCGCGGATCAATCGGGAATTGGTCGCATCGGGGGTGGGTCGATGGATCCCGGTGGGTTCGGTCCTACGGGTGGTCGTCCACCGTTGGCCTCTGTGCCTCGCGGGCGGCCTGGTCGCATTCATCCGTGCTTGGTCCCATGCATTCCCACCAAGAACAAGGTGCGCCGGAACCCGAGAGGGACTGACGCGGCCGGGGTCTCCCCATGACCTTGCGCCTCGGCAGAGGACGCGGGTCGGCTTCTTGACCTCAGGATTCCGGAGGCCCCCTTCGGTCCGGGGTGCCGTCTGGCTTGGGATCTTCGAACGTCGTGTGGAGGCCTCGGGCGAATGGATGGGCGACCACGTCGAGGCCCCACCGCCTCAGTGGCGCTCGGACTCGGATGGGGGTTCCGGCAGCAGGAAGCTCAGGCCCAACCCCAGCAGGAACATCACGGCCCCGACCATGCCGGCGGCCTTGGCGACAAACATCGGAGTCGTACCTCCGAGTGCCGGTGCGAGGAAATTCGTCGTCATGAACGCCATTGAGGTGCCAATCATCCGTCCACCCACATTGGTTGCAAAACTTCCACCGGTGCCTCGCAGGTGGACCGGGAAGACCTTTG
>JBIKMQ010000199.1:0-5124 GCA_044359215.1 Candidatus Chromulinivoraceae bacterium | reverse complement strand
CTGATGCTGAAGAAGCTCGCATCGGCCTCGCCGGCGATCGCCTTGGCCAGGAGGGTCTTGCCGGTGCCGGGCGGGCCGACCATCAGGATGCCCTTGGGGATGCGGCCACCCAGCTTCTGGAACTTCTTGGGATCCCGGAGGAACTCGACCAGCTCGGACACCTCGTCCTTGGCCTCCTCGACACCGGCCACATCCTTGAAGGTGGTCTTGTTGCGGTCCTTGGTGAGCAGCCTGGCCTTGGATTTGCCGAAGCTCAGGGCCCCCTTGCCGGCGGCCTTGATCTGGCGCAGGAAGATGAACCAGATGAGCACGCCTCCGAGGATCAGGGGTGCCGCGCTCATCAGGAAGGCCGTCCAGCTGCCGGTGCGCTCGACGGACCGGAACCCGTGAACCTTGTACAGGTCACGCAGGTCCTGGTCGGTGACCAGCATCTCCACCCGGAAGGCCGTGAGGTTGGTGGAGTTGGGGTTGGCCTGGTACAGGCCCCGGATCGTCTGCAGCGCCTGGGGCGGCGGGTTGATCTCGATGAGACCGCCGCGGACCTGGTTGGTCGCCACCAGTTGGAAGAACTCCTGGGGGGTGAGCACCTTCTCGCCGATGCCCCGGCTCTGGCTCCTCCAGAAGACCAGGCCAAGACCGAGGAGCACCAGGGCAGGCCAGATGAGCCAGTTCTGGTTCGGAACCTTGGGTTCCCCGGGCCGGTTGCCTCGGTTCCCCTGCGGAGAGAAGTCTTCGGACATGTAATTCGGGGCACTCTATCAGCCGTGGTATCCCTGCGCAAATGTTGGATGCCCCGGTTTTCGATGCCGCCGACGGGTTTCGGCCCGGAAACTTCGACGGGCGGGCTCCCGGCCGGTGAGCCAGTCGGCGATGTCGGCCGACGTCGGCCCGGCGCCTCAGGCCCCCGGGGAGACCCCGTCGGGTGGGGGCGCGGTCGCCGGGTCCGGGGCGGAGGCATGGGTGTCGGAAGGGGCGATGTCGGTGTCCACCGGGAGGGTTGCCCCCATGGGTTCGATCTCGATCTCGCTGAAGTCCTCGCTCTGGGACAGGCGCAGTTGGTGGAGGCGGGTGAGTTCCAGCAAGGCCAGGAAGGTGACGACGACTTCGCTGCGGCTGCGGGCGCTGGCGAAGAGTTCACTGAAGCGGAACCTCCCGCGTTCCTCGAGGAGCACCCGCAGCGCGGCCATCTTCTCCGAGACCGTGAAGGGGTCGGCCTGGATTTCGCGGACGTCGTCCCGCTCGTTGAAGCGCTTGAGGAGGACGCTGACGGCCTGGATGAGGTCGAAGACCGAGACGGCCTCGCGACGGCGCGGGCCGGTTTCCTCGGGGACCAGCAACACCGATCGGTGCCCGTAGACCTGGTCCATCCGGTGCTCCAGGCCCTGGAGCTCGGCGGCGGCATCCTTGAACTTCTTGTACTCCACCAGCCGGCGGATCAGCTCGAAGCGCGGATCCTCGTCGTCCTCGTCGTCGGCCTGGGACACGGGCTTCTGGTCGGCGGGAAGGAGTTCGCGGCTCTTGATGTAGATGAGCGTGGCCGCCATCACCAGGAACTCGCCGGCGACCTCCAGGTCGAGTTCCCGCATCTGGTCGATGTAGGCGACGAATTCCGAGGCGATGCGGGTGAGGTTGACCTGGTAGATGTCGACCTCCTGCTTCTTGACCAGGTGGAGGAGCAGGTCGAGCGGCCCTTCGAAGACGTCGAATTGAACCCGGTATTCGTTCATGAGTCCGAGGGGGAGTTGCTTCCAGCGCGTGATATCGGAAGGCGGTTCGCCCGTCGAGTCGGGCACGGGGGAGTCGGGGCCGGGGGCGGTCATCGGGGCTTGGTCGGGAGCGGTCAATGCACCACCAGCGCGACCTGGCGATTGGCGGCCTTTTCGCTCAGCCATACCCGCAGCAGGTCGACGATCCAGTCCGACCAGCGTCGGCACTCCGGGCACCAGATCTTGCGGCCGGTGATCATCTTGACACAGCCCCGGAGCCCGGAGAATTCCACGGTCTGCGGGCCGGTCTCCAGCGCCGTGGCCAACTGCGACAGGAGGGCCTGCTGGAATGCCAGCTCGCCCAGTTGGACCGAGTCGACGGCGATGGCCCGCAGGTCACCCCGCCACACCGCCGGGGAAGTCACCGGCCCGGAGGGAGTCCCCGTGTCCCCGGTGGAGTCTTGCGGGGCGGAGATGGCCTGGGATTGCGCCGCCCCGGATGGCGGTTGTGGTTCGATCGACTGCACCTCGGCCGTCAGGCCGAGTCCCTGGAAGACCTTGGACAGCGCGGCCGTGAACTCCGCCACGGTGACGTGGCTCTTGCCCAGTTCCTCCTTGAAATAGTGGAGCACGCCGGCGGCCGCCTGGCGCATCCATTCCGGGTCGACCTGCTGGGCGGCGGCACCTGCCAATTCGAAGGTCAGGTGCTCGACGGAGCAGGGGATGAACTGCCCGCCTTCCTGGGCCACCAGCAGGAATTCGTCGCGGAGGGCGATCATGGGCTTCGCTTGGCCTTGGCGGCGGCCTCGGATTCGGCGATCAGCTCGAGCTGCCGCTGGTCGTCGATCGGCAGGGACCCCAGTCGCTCCACCTCGCTGACGAAGTCGGTCGCCTCCTCGAAATTCCGGTAGATGCTGGCGAACCGCACGTAGGCGACCGGGTCCAGTTTGCGCAGTTCGCGCATGACCCGCTCGCCGATGGCCCGCGACGTGGTTTCCCGGTCGACGCTCTCGGCAAGCCCTTCCTGGATCCGCTCGAGTGCCGAGGCCAGATCGTCCTCGGACACCGGCCGCTTCTGGCACGCCCGCTGGAGGCTCGAGAGCAGTTTTTCCTTGGAGAACATCTCCCGGCGTCCGTCCCGCTTGACCACCATCAGCGGGTCGTGCTCGATCTGCTCATAGGTGGTGAACCGGTGTTCGCAGGCGAGGCACTCGCGCCGACGCCGGATCGTGGCCCCCTCCTTGGAGGACCTCGAGTCGATGACCTTGTCATCCTGACCGCCGCATTTGGGACAGCGCATATTCCGGAACCATGCCCAGCACATCAATCGGCTGTGGCTGAGCGCGAGCTAAACCACCATCGGTTGTGGCGTCAACCCGTTTGCCCGGAAACTTGCTCACAACCGAGGTTGCCGGCTCGAGGGCAGGAGGAGTCCACGGCTTTGGCCGGGCCCGGCCCCGCTCCGCGACCTGGGGTCGGGTTCGCGATCCCGCGTCGCAACAGGGACTGACAAATCCCGGCCCTCCGTTAGCCTCCTGCCCATGAGTCAAGGCCTGGTGGAAGTGCGCGGGGTCTCCAAATCGTTCCCTGCGGGGGACCGGACGATCCGGGTGCTCGACGGGGTCGACCTGAGGGTGGCTGCCGGCGAGAGCGTGGCCTTGGTGGGGCCGAGCGGATCGGGCAAGAGCACGTTGCTGAACCTCCTCGGAACCCTCGACACGCCGGATCAGGGGACGATCGTCATCGATGGCCGGGACCTGTCCACGATGTCGGCCGACGAACTGGCCAGGTTCCGCAACCGCAACCTGGGCTTCGTGTTCCAGTCGCATCACCTGCTGCCGCATCTCAGCGTGCTGGAAAACGTCCTCGTGCCGGTGTTGGCCCACGGGTCTCGGATCGCGCCCGAGGTGGTCGCCCGGGCCGAGGCCCTGCTGAAGCGGGTGGGCCTCGACCACCGTCGCGACCAGCTGCCGGGGCGACTCTCGGGCGGTGAGCGTCAGCGGGCGGCCGTGGTCCGGGCCCTGATCAACCAGCCCAAGCTCGTGCTGGCCGACGAGCCGACCGGAGCCCTCGACCGCACCTCGGCCGGCGAGGTGGCTGCGTTGCTGGCGGAGCTCAACCGAGAGCAGGGGACCACCCTCGTCGTGGTGACCCACTCCGATGAGCTCGCCTCCCGGATGAACCGGGTGCTGACGATGCAGGACGGACGCCTGGGCTGAGCCCCCAGGCGGCATCGCCACCGTCGACCGCACCCCCTCCATGCCTGCCCTGATCGACGGACCCAGGGCATGGCGTGGATTGGACTTCGCCAAAGACCCTGGTTTTCCTCAGGATCCCCCCATGATCGAGCGCCGGGATTGGAGACCCGAGGACGTCATCGGGCTGGTGCTGCGGGTGCTCATCGCCTTCGTCTTGGCGGGCCTCGTGCAGTCGCTGGTCCTGCCGGTGGCCGGCGGATCGGCCGGTGAGCCGGGGTCCCGCACCTGGCTGGCGCTGGTGGCGGGGCAGGTTTGCCTGCACGGCGCGCTGCTGGTCTCGATGCGGGGGTTTCTCCGGAAGCATCGCCTTGGCTGGAGCGAGGGCTTTGGGCTGCGGGTCGGCGGCTGCGCCCGGGCCATCGGCACCGGCATCCTCGCTGGACTGGCGTTCCTGCCGGCGGCCTATGGCCTGCAGTGGGCGGTGGGTTCGTGGCTCAAGAGCGTGGGCGTGGACATGCCCGCGCAGGCGGCGATCCGGGTCCTGACCGAGGCCGACCTGGTGGGTCGCTCGGCGATCTTCGTGACCGCGGCACTGGTCGCGCCCTGGGTCGAGGAGATGCTCTTCCGCGGGGTTCTCTACCCGTTCATCCGGGATCTTGGGTGGCCGCGGTTGGCGTTGTGGGGGACGGCGCTGGCCTTCGGTCTGGTCCATGCCAACCGCAGCGTCTTTGTCCCGCTCACGGTCTTCGGCTACCTGCTCGGGCTGCTGTACCGGCACTCGGGAAACCTCCTGGTGCCGGTGGCTGCCCATGTGACCTTCAACACCGCACCGTTCGTCCTGCTGGCCCTGGGCATCCGGGTGGATGCCTGAGGCGGGCGTTTCGGGCGGACCGGTGCCGGTGCGACGGCCCCGTGGGTGGGGCCGTCGCTCGCGGTCCACGCGGACGGGGATTTTCCCGGCTCAGCTGAGCTTCCAGTTCCCGCGCATCGGCTGGTCGAGGTAGGCGTTGGCGGCCTTGTCGCCGATGAAGGTCTCCTTCTTGGAATCGTAGCGCAGGACGCGGCCGGTCTGCAGGGCGATCTTGGCGAGGTTGACCAGGGTGCAGGAACGGTGGCCATTCACCTCGTTGAGGGCGAACTTGGAGCGCGTCTTCACGGCCTTCACGAAGTCGGTGACCATGGGCTCCGGATCCTTCAGGCCCTTGAGCTTCTCGGTGAAG
>JBIKMQ010000198.1:0-5148 GCA_044359215.1 Candidatus Chromulinivoraceae bacterium | reverse complement strand
GGTGCCGGTCGTGCCATAGGCGCCCGAGACGCCCACATACCCGTCCCCGTCCCCGTCCCAGTCCGAGACGAGGCGAAGGCGCAGGGACGGGTTGCCCCCGGCACCGGGGACGCCCGAGAGATCCGCCACGAGACCATTGGTGAACACGCTGCCGGCCCCGATCACGAAGGCGGGCCCCTCGAGCATCGAACCGCCATCCACCGAGTAAAGCACCTGGATCCGCCGGCTGGCGGTGCCCGTCGGCCTCAGGTCGAACCGCAGGACCACCGACTCGAATCCCACCGTGGAGGCGACGATGTCGAGGCCGGCCGACCTGGCCGCGGTGCCCTGCTTCGGGAAGCCGCCCAACTGCAACGCGAAGTCCGGCGAGGTGGCCGGGTCGCTCGAGCCGGACCCCGAGGCGGCGGCGACCCGGAGGCCGCCGATCACCGAGAGGGTCGCCGTGCCCAAGGTGGCCCGCAGCAGGTCGTTGGTCTGGTTGAAATCCCACCGGGCGATGGGCTGTTCAATGGTCCGAGCACCGGCCCGAACACCGGCCCACCCATCGGCATGCACACCCGAGGGTGCGCCAAGGAGGAGCAGCAACAGGGGCAACAGGGACAGCGGAAGGAATCTCTGGCCCCATGGACACAGGCCAGACAGCCCGAGCCGGCGGACGAGGCCGGAGATCCACCCACCCCCGCTGGGACCCTCGGGCAATGGAGTCGCCAGGGATGGGGTGGACCGATGGCACGTCCGCAGCGACGGGAAGTCGGTGCGGTGGGACGGGAGCGGGAGCACATGGGAGCGGCGATGGCAGGTCATGGACGGTAGGCTGGGGTTGGGATTTTGGAGGGTTCTGAATTGGATCAGCGGGAGCACGGCGCACGGCGCACAGCCCCTGATCCAGCCTTCGCCGGGCACCGGGCGGTTCTCTCCGGAAATTTTCAGAAACGGATCGGATGCCCCCCGCGCGTGGCCGGTCGCCGGGGCACCGGGAGGCCCGGCTCGACTTCGCCCCGACCCGCCGTAGTCTCAGGGGAGCATGAGAGTCGCCGCCGCCGCACGGAAGGCCTGGACCGCCGCCTTCGGCCTGGGATTGCCGGTCGGGTTCGGGCTGTGGACCCGCCTCCTGGGCGCCGAGCTGCCGGCCCCGGGGTTCACCCCTGAATCCCGGGGCGAGCATGCCCTGCGGGGCGTCCTGGCCCATGTGCGGCCCGGGACGACGCTCACCAACGCCACGATCCTCGTGCGCGACGGCCGGATCGCCTCGGTGGGCGTGGGCCTCGAGGTCCCGGCGGGCGCCCGGGTCTGGGACCTGCCGGGCAGCCATGTGTACGCCGGGTTCATCGACGCCTACCTGACCCTCGGGGGGAAGCCCGAGGCGGCCAACTCCTCCGGCAGCGAGGCCGGATCGGACGATGGATCGGATTCCGGGTCCGGCCGGGCCGCCCGGTCGATGACCTCCGGGGCCCCGCGCTTCCTCGGCGTGCCGGGCCAGGAGCGCGACCCGGGCTCTCCGGGACCGGCCCATGGCCTGGCCGACGTGACGCCCGAGCGGCGGATGGTCGAGGGCCTGTCACCCGACCCCAAGGAGTTGGCATCCCTGCGCGAACTGGGGTTCGCGGCCGCCAACGTGGTGCCCGCCAAGGGCATCCTGCGCGGCCAGTCGGTGGCCATCAGCCTGTCCGACGGCTCACCCAACCGGGCCGTGCTGCGGCCCGACACCGCCCAGCATGTGGCCTTCATCCCCGGCTCCGGCGGGAGCGACGCCTATCCCAAGTCGCTGATGGGCGTCATCGCCGCGGTCCGCCAGGCCTGGATGGACGCCGCGTGGTACCGTGCCGACCAGGCCGATGCCACCGCCCCCGGCCGCACGGCGGCGCGCCCGCGGCCGGCCTTCAACGCGGCACTGGCGGCGCTGCAGCCCACCTTGGCAGATCCCGGCTCGCAGGACGCCACGGCCCGACAGCCGGTGGTCTTCGAGCCGGGCAGCGTGCTCATGCAGGAACGGGCCTTCCGGGTGGCCTCCGAGGCAGGCATCCGGCCCCAGTTGGTGGCCAGCGGCCAGGAGTGGCGGCGACCGGACCTGCTGGCCCCGATGGCCAAGGCCGGGGTGCCCTTCATCGTCCCGCTCCACTTCCCCGCGCTGCCGAAATTGCCGGAGGAGTCCGCCTGGGACTCGGTGCCGCTGGAGTTGCTGCGGGCCTGGGACTGGGCCCCGGAAAACCCGGCCCTCCTGGTGCGGTCGGGCCTGACGGTTGCGCTGACCACCCATGCCCTGCCCGACCGGAAAACCTTCCGGACCCAGCTGCGGGCCGCCCTCGACCGCGGGCTGTCGGAGACCGATGCGCTGGCCGCGCTGACCACGGCCCCGGCCGGGCTGTGCGGGCTGGCCGACCGCCTGGGCACACTGGAGGCTGGCAAGCTCGCCCACCTCACCGTGGTGGAGCCCGGTGCCGGCGGGTTCTTCGAGCCATCGCTCCGGGTGGTGGCCGTGTGGATCGACGGCATCGCGCATGAGACCGACGACGCCCTCAAGACCCCCAGGCGCCAGGAGCCCGACCCTCAGGCCGAGGCCAGGAAGGCCGAGGAGCGTCGCCTGGCCTCCGCCCGGGTGGCCCGGCCACCCTTGGACGGACGCGGCCCCCTGGCCCGGCCCGCCTCGGTGGTCGTGCGCAACGCGACCATCTGGACCAGCGGCCCGCGGGGCATCCTGACCGGTGCCGACCTGCTGGTGGAGGGCGGGCGGATCCGGGCCGTGGGTCCGTCGCTGGCGGCGGGACCGGCCGTGCAGGAGATCGACGGCACGGGCCTGCACGTCACCCCGGGCATCCTCGACTGCCACTCGCACTCGATGATCCTCGGGTCGGTGAACGAGGGCACGCTGCCGAGCACGGCGATGGTGCGCATCGGGGACGTGGTGAACTCGGAGAGCGAGAACATCCACCAGCAGCTGGCCGGCGGCACCACACTGGTGAACCTGCTGCACGGCTCGGCCAACCCCATCGGCGGCCAGAACTGCGTGATCAAGCTGCGCGACGGCGCCACGCCCGAGGAACTCAAGTTCGAGCCCGCCCCGGGCGGCATCAAGTTCGCCCTCGGTGAGAACGTCAAGCAGTCGGGCTGGGGCGACAAGGCCGTGACCCGATTCCCCCAGACCCGCATGGGCGTGGGCACCTTCTACAACAACCGCTTCACCGCGGCCCGGCAGTACCTCGAGGACATGGGCCGTGGGCGCCGCGTCGACGGTTCCCCGGTCCGGCGCGACCTGGAGCTCGAGGCGCTGGGCGAGATCCTGGGCGGCACCCGGCTCATCCACTGCCACAGCTACCGGCAGGACGAGATCCTGGCCTTCCTGCGCGTCATGGAGTCCTTCGGCGTGCGCGTGGCGTCGCTGCAGCACATCCTCGAGGGCTACAAGGTGGCCGACGAGATCGCCCGTCATGGGGCCGGCGCCAGTGCCTTCGCCGACTGGTGGGCCTACAAGTTCGAGGTGATCGACGCCATTCCCTACGCGGGCAGCCTCATGCGCGAGCGGGGGGTGGTGGTGAGCTTCAACTCCGACTCGAGCGACCACGCCCGCCGACTGAACTTCGAGGCTGCCAAGGCCGTGAAATACGGCGGAACACCCGAGGCCGAGGCCCTGAAGTTCGTGACCATCAACCCGGCCCGGCAACTGGGCATCGACCACCGGGTCGGCTCCCTCGAGCCCGGCAAGGACGCCGACTTCGTGCTCTGGAACGGCTCGCCGCTGGACTCCTCAAGCCGCTGCCTGGAGACCTGGGTCGATGGTCAGTGCCGGTTCCGAGGCACCGCCGAGTCCGACCGGGTGAAACGGCTGCAGGAGGAGCGTTCGGCGCTGCTCGCCAAGGCCCGCCAGCTCGCCGGGGGCACCGACGCCGGGGCCAAGACCTCCGACAAGGCCCGCCAACGGTTCTTCCTGCGCGCCCTCGAGCAGGCCCGCCATCACGGGGTCCGGGAATGCCAGGATTGCCTGGTGCGCCAGACCGACTGAAGCCCGCCGCTGTTCCCACCATGGCTGGCCAGGGCTCCGAAGGCGACGGCAGGACGGCGACCCCGCCACGGCGGCGGGTCCGGGAGGACGACCGGTCGGAACCGGTGATCCTCTCGGGCTGCGACTACCTCGGGCTGTCGCTCGACCCGGTCATCCGGGAGGCCTGGGTGCGGGCCTCGGCCTCGGGCCCCCTCCAGACCGGCGCCTCGCGGGTGACGACCGGTGACCACCTGCGCTACCGGTGGGCCGAGGCGGCCATCGCGGCCTTCCTGGGCGAGCCCGCCGCCGCCTTCCTCGGCACCGGGTATCTGGCCTCGCTGGCGGTGGCCCAGGCCCTGGCCGGAGAGACCACCCACGTGGTGCTCGACGATGCGGCCCACACCTGCGTGCGCGATGGGGCGGCGCTGACCGGATTGCCGGTGCTGCCCTTCCGCTCCGGTGACCCTGAGGCGCTGCGGCGGGTGCTGGGGCGACTGCCCCGGTCGGCCCGGCCGCTGGTGGCCACCGACGGGGTGCGGGGCCTCCGGGGCGGCATCCTCCCGATCGACGCCTACCTGGCGGCCCTGCCCGGCCCGGGCTGGCTGTGGGTCGACGACGCCCACGGGATCGGGACCGTGGGGGCCGGCGGCCGGGGCGCGGTCGAGGCGCTCGGGCTTGGGCCGGATCCCCGGCTGGTCCGCAGCCTGACGGGGTCCAAGGCCTTGGGGGTCGCCGGCGGTGCGGTCGTCGGCCAGGCGGCGGTCGTGGAACGCGTCCGCACCCACGCCGGGGCCTACCGCGCCTCGTCGGCACCTCCGCTCGCAGTCGCCGCCGCCTTCACCGAGGCCGTCGGCCGGCTGCGGCGGACGCCGGGCCGCGTGCGCCGGTTGCAGGCGCTGGCCGCGCGGTTCTCCGCCGCCCTGCCGGAGCGGTCGGGGGTGCTCACCGACCCGCGCACACCCGTCACCGCGATCCATCCGGTTGACGCGGCCCAGGCCCGGCGGATCGACTCGGCCCTGCAGACGGCCGGCTTCGTGCCGCCATGGATCCGCTACCCGGGTGGTCCGTCCGAGGGGTTCTTCCGCATCGCCCTGCGCGCGACGCTGACCACGGGTCAGGTCGACCGCCTGGCCGGGGCCATCCGGGGCGCCCTCTGAAGACCCCGGGGACGC
>JBIKMQ010000197.1:0-5159 GCA_044359215.1 Candidatus Chromulinivoraceae bacterium | reverse complement strand
TCGCTGATGGGATCGTCGGTGCCGGGCAGGGTGGGCACGCCGATGCGCTGGGCCACGGCCCGAGCGGCCGTCTTGTCGCCCATCATGTCGAGCAGCTCGGGGCTCGGCCCCACGAAGGTGATGCCCGCCTTGGCGCAGGCGCGGGCGAAGGCGGGGTTCTCGCTCAGGAACCCGTAGCCCGGGTGGATGGCGTCGACCCCCTTGGCCTTGGCCGTCGCCACGATGCTCTCGATGTCGAGGTAGGCCGCGACCGGCCCTTTGCCCTGGCCGATCAGGTACGATTCATCGGCCTTGAAGCGGTGGATGCAGAAGCGGTCCTCCTGCGCATAGATGGCCACGGTGCGCAGGTTCAATTCGGTCGCGGCACGGAAGATGCGGACGGCGATCTCGGAGCGGTTCGCCGCCATGAGCTTCCGGAAGGGGCGCACGGATTGCGGGGCGGTGTCGGTGGGATTTCGGGACGGCATGGTTCGCGAGGGATATTCTATGGTGGAACCGGGTCGTCCTGACAAAGAAAACTCATGGATGCCATGACCGCGTGCGCCCTTGAGCCTCGGGCGGACGGGGGGCGTGCCAGGAGGGAGCGTGCCTGGGGGCGTTGGCCGGGTATCCGGGGCCGGACAGGCGGGGATACGCCCATCCGGCCCCTTCGGTCCGCCCACCCGGGCGGACCAGAGAAGGCCGCTTCCGGGTATCGGCCGATGCGGCGGAGGGCTTGAGGGCGTGGGGGCTATCCACCGTGACGCACCCGACGGAAACTCGCGGCGATGTACATCGCCGTCTCCTGCGGGCTGCGGAAATCCACCCCCACGAGGATGTCGGCCTGCTGGTAGGCGGGCTTGCGCTGCTCGAGCAGTTCCTGAATCCGGGCCAGCGGGTCCGGGGTCGAGAGCAATGGTCGATGCCCCTGATGTCGCACCCGCTCATGGATCACGGACGGAGAGGCCCAGAGGCAGACCACCAGGGCATGGGTCCGCAGTGACTCGAGATTTTCCGGGCGCACCACCAGTCCGCCCCCGGTGGAGAGCACCAGCCGCTGCCGGGTCTCGTATTCCCGGACCAGGCGGGTCTCGATGTCCCGGAAATGCCCCTCGCCCTCCCGGGCGAAGATCTCGGAGATCCGGCGGCCTTCGCGGGCCTCGATCACCCGGTCGGTGTCGATGAACTCGAAGTCCAGGATCGAGGCGAGGATCTGCCCCACGGTGGACTTGCCGACGCCCATGAACCCCACGAGGGCGATGTTGTGGTACTGGCGCGGCGGTTGCACGGGCCCGAGTAGAGCCCGGAGGCCGCCGGCATGGGAACCCCGGAATCGATCCACCCGGCCGCCCTGTGTCGGGGGTGCCGCCGGTCCGTTCCGGGCTTGTTGGCCGGCCCGGAACCCCGCAGTCTGACGCCCTCTTCGACCATGCTGCCGAGGTTCCTCCAGCGATTGCGACACCGCCTCTTCGGCGGCGACACCAGCTACGATGCCGGCCTCGAGGATGAGGCGAGGTTCTGGCGGCGCGCGCTCGCCGACGGCGGCCGGCGCTGGAATCCCGAGGCGTTCGGCCAGCGGATGGATCCGCAGTTCGCCTTCCCGCCCCACCTGCGGGACCTCGTGGCCGCATCGCCCGCCGTGTCCGACCCGGTCCGGGTGCTGGACGTGGGTGCCGGACCGCTCAGCGCCGTGGGCTTCCACTGGCCCGGACGCCGGGTGGAGTTGACGGCGGTGGACCCGTTGGCCGAGGTCTTCGACACCATCCTCGACGAACTGCGCCTGTCTCCGCCCACCCGCACCCGCAAGGCGGCCGGGGAGGAGTTGCTGGCGGCCTTTCCCGCCGACCACTTCGACATCGTCGTCTGCTCCAACGCCCTCGACCACAGCAGGGATCCGCTCCGGTGCGTCCGCCAGATGTACGCGGTGACGCGGCCCGGGGGATGGGTCTTCCTCTGGCACTACCGCAACGAGGCCGAGGAGGAGGGGTACTCGGGCCTCCACCAGTGGAACCTCGACGAGTCGTCGGGCGATCTGATCCTCTGGAACCGATCGGCGCGGCATTCCTGCCGGACCGAGCTGGGGGCCGGGGCCCGGGTGGACAACCGGCCCGACCCCGGGGTGCCCCGGGCGCTGGTCACCCGCATCCAGAAACCGGTGGCCTAGGCGGTCTTCCGGTGCTCCCTTCCGGCCGTGAATCGAATCGCCGTCCTCAATGTCGTCGGTCTCAGCGACCGGCACATCGGTCCGCACACGCCCCGGTTGTCCGCGCTGCGCCAGCGCTGGCAACGTGCGACGATCGACCCGGCGCTTCCGGCCGTCACGTGCACCGCACAGTCCAACTACCTCACCGGTCGTCGCCCCTCGGAGCATGGCATCGTGGCCAACGGCTGGTACGACCGCTCGCTCTGCGAGGTCCAGTTCTGGAGGCAATCCAACCACCTGGTGCAGGCCCCCAAGATCTGGGACGAGCTCAAGGCCCGTGACCCGCGCTTCACCTGCGCCAAGATGTTCTGGTGGTACAACATGTACTCCGGGGCCGACTGGTCGGTCACGCCGCGGCCGATGTATCCGGCCGACGGGCGCAAGTTCTTCGACATCTACAGCTGGCCCTATGACCTGAGGCCGGCGTTGAAGGAGGCCCTGGGAGACTTCCCGTTCCCGACCTTCTGGGGGCCGGCGGCCGGGGTGAAGACGCCCCAGGGCACCCCGGACGCGGCCACGCGGTGGATCGCCGAGTCCTCGAAGTGGGTGGAGTTGCGCCACGCACCGACCCTGAACCTGGTCTACCTTCCGCACCTCGACTACAACCTGCAGCGGCTGGGTCCGGCTCACCCGGCCGTCGCCGCCGACCTCGCACGCATCGACGCCATCGTCGGCGACCTGGTCGACTTCTTCGGCAGCCGCGGGGTACGGCCGATCGTGCTCAGCGAGTACGGCATCACCCCGGTGTCGCGACCCGTGCACCTCAACCGGGTCTTCCGCCAGAGGGGCTGGCTCACCCTGAAGGAGGAGCTCGGTCTCGAACTGCCGGACATCGGCCATTCGCGGGCCTTCGCCGTGGCGGACCACCAGGTGGCCCACATCGTGGTCAACGACCCGTCGCTGCACGACGAGGTCCGCCGGGTGGTGCTGGAGACGCCCGGGGTGGCCGAGGTCTACGGCCTGGCCGACCAGCGCATCCTCGGCTTGAACCACCCGAGATCGGGTGACCTGGTCGCCGTTGCGCAGGAGGACTCCTGGTTCACCTACTACCACTGGCTCGACGACTCGAAGGCCCCGGATTTCGCCCGCTGCGTGGACATCCACCGCAAGCCGGGCTACGACCCCGTGGAGTTGTTCCTCGACCCGGCCATCCCGGCCGTGAAGCTGCGCATCCTGTGGCGGCTCCTGCAGAAGAAGCTCGGCTTCCGCATGCTCATGGACGTGATCCCGCTGGACGCCACGCTGGTCAAGGGCTCCCACGGCGCCCGGCCTGCCTCGCCGCTGGACTGGCCGCTCATCCTCGCCGACCAGTCCCTGCCCGCGTCCACCCTCCGGTCCACCGACGTCTACGGCGTGATCCGCTCGGCCGTCCTGGGTTGAGCCGGGGTTGCGGGATGGCCATGGGCGTGCCGATGTCGGGCAACTCCGGATGAGTAGCCGGGGCCGGACGGTCGTCCGATGAGGCATCCATGAGGCCCCTGGAAAGATCCCCGATCCCCTCGGCATGCGCGCTGGCCGCCTTGCTGATCTCCTGCCTTGGCGCCATCGGGGCCGAGGCGATGCCGTCGGGTGCTCCGGCGGAGCCCGCTGCGACCGTCGCAGGCGCGGCCTTCCTCGGCCCCTTCCACATGGTCGTGCTGCATTTCCCGATCGGCCTCTTCGGATTCGCCGCCCTCCTGGAGCTGCTGGCATGGCTCCGGCCGTTTGATGGCCTGCGTCGCGTGCTTGCCACCACCCTCGGGCTCGGGGTGGCGACATCGCTGCTGGCTTCGGTGCTGGGCCTGTACCGGTCGGCCGGCGGCGATTACGACCCCGGGATCCTCGCGGCCCATCGCATCGGTGGCATCGCGTTGACCGTCATGGGCGGGGTGACCGTCCTGCTCCATGGGGTGGTCCGGAGGTCGGGAATCCGGTGGGTTGGCGCCTACCGGGGAGCCCTGGGAGTGACCCTCGCCCTGTTGATGATGGCCAGCCATCAGGGTGGCAGCCTGACCCATGGGCAGGGGTTCCTGACCCGGAACGCGCCGCAGCCGGTGCGCAATTGGGTGGCCCGGTGGGACGGGCCCGCGGAGGAGGCCTCCCACCGTCCGGAAGCCGCCGTGGCCTCGACCGTGGCGCGCCTGTTCGAGAACAGGTGCCTTTCCTGCCATGGGCCCGAGAAGCAGAAGGGGGGTTTTCGCGTCGATCGGCGCGAATCCCTGCTCCGGGGCGGCGAGAGCGGCGTGGCGGCCGTGGTGCCCGGCGATCCGGGGCGTTCGGCGATGGTGCGGCTGATCCTCCTGCCCCCGGACCACGACGAGGTGATGCCTCCCTCGGGCAAGCCGCCGCTCACGGAGGCCGAGATCCTCGAGGTCTGCCGGTGGATCCGGTCGGGAGCGCCCTGAGCTCCGTCGATCGGCGGGGATCGGGTCCGGCAATGTGCGGGCTCAGGACTCGGTCGGCTCAGGAATTGGTCGGCCTAGGAACCGATGCCGAGGGGAAGACCCCTTCCCAGCGGGCCACGACCGCGGTCGCCAGGCAGTTGCCCACGAGGTTCACGGTCGTCCGGGCCATGTCCATGAGTTCGTCCACGCCGATGATGAGCAGCACGCCTTCCAGGGGCAGGTCGAAGCTTACGAGGGTGCCGGCGAGGATCACCTGCGAGGCCCGGGGGATGCCGGCCATGCCCTTGCTGGTGAGCATGAGGGTCAGCAGGATGACGAGCTGCTGGGAGAGACTCAGGTGCACGCCGGCCGCCTGGGCCACGAAGATCGAGGCCACGGCGAGGTACAGCGTGGAGCCGTCAAGGTTGAACGAATAGCCCAGCGGCATGACGAAGCTCACGATGCGCTTGGGGACCCCGAGCACGGAAAGTCGCTTCATGGCGTCGGGCATGGCCGCGTCGGACGAGGTCGTGGTGAAGGCCAGCAGGATGGGCTCGCGCAGTTCGGCCAGGAAGCGGCGCACCGGCACCCTGGCCCAGAGGGCCATGGGCAGC
>JBIKMQ010000196.1:0-5160 GCA_044359215.1 Candidatus Chromulinivoraceae bacterium | reverse complement strand
TTGTCGGAGCCCACCCGCGAGATCACCCGGCCATCGCCACCCAACGCATGGGCATGGTAGGCGAAATTGGCGGGCGCTCCGCCCAACTGGCGGCCATTGGGCAGGAGGTCCCAAAGAACCTCCCCGAGGCCGATGCAACGGAAGCGACGGGATGCGGAGTTCATGCGGGGCGACCCTCGGATGGATTGGGGGGTCAACGGATCATCGGGTTCCACCGATTCAACGAATGCCACGGCCCTGCCGCAGCTTGTCCAGGAGCACGGCCCCCAGGATGACCAACCCCAGCACCACCTTCTGGGTGTAGCTCTCGACGTTCGTCAGGTTCATGCCGTTCTGGATGACGGCGATGGTGAAGGCGCCGGTCAGCGTTCCCAGCATGCGACCCTCGCCGCCGCTCAGGCTGGTGCCGCCCACCACCACGGCGGCGATCACATACAGTTCGTACATGTTGCCATAGGTGGGCGAACCGCTCTTGAGCTGCGAGGCCATCACCACCCCGCCCACCCCCGCCAACAGGCCGCTGGCCACGTAGGCGAAGAGCAGCACCCGGCGAACCGGCACGCCCGAGAGCCGGGCCGCCTCGGCATTGCCGCCCACCGCGTAGAGGTACCGCCCGAGCTTCATCCGCGACATGAGCCCATGGGCCAGGGCGTACAGCACCAGCATGAGCACCACGGCATTGGGCAGGCCCAGGAGGTCCGCGCCGCGTCCGAGCCAGACGAAGGCATCGGGGATCTGGTAGATCGATTGCCCCTGGGCCAGGAGGTAGGCCAACCCGCTGCCGACCAGCATCATGGCCAGCGTCACGATGAAGGGCGGGATGGCAAAGCGGGTGATCATCAGGCCGGAGAAACCTCCGACGGCCCCACACGCCAGGATGGCCAGCAGGCACCCCAGCACCATGCCACCGGTCGAGGCGGCCACGCCCCCAGCCCGGTCCCGGATGAACCCCGCCGCCAGCACGGCCGACAACGCGATGAGGCTCCCGACGGACAGGTCGATGCCGCCGGTGATGATCACCACGGTCATGCCGACGGCGACGATGGCGATCACGGCGATCTGATTGGCGATGTTCAGCAGATTCTCGGGCTTCAGGAAATTGGGCCACCGGTAGCTGGCGGGCATGATCACGCGAGGCGAGCCCAGCGACGGGAACTCGGAGGCCACGCTGGTGAGGACCCTCCAGCCTCCGGCCACGCGGGTGGCGGCGACCACGTCGATCGCCGAACCGGCCGCCTGGATCTTCTGCAGGGCCTCGCGCGCATCGCGTGGTTCCCCGGTCACCGACGCGAGGACCCGGGCACCCGCGGCCTTGAGGTCGCGCTCGACCCGTGCCGCGAAGGCCGCATCCCCGGGCTGGTCGCTGGCGGCGACCAACACGCGGGCCCCCGGTAGCATGGCCTTCAACGTGGCCTGGACCACCTGGGAGGCCGCGGCCTCGCCGGTGGGTGATTGCTCGCTGGTGGTCACCGCGCTGAAGAAGGCGCACAGAAGCACCAACACCAGGATCATGCCGTAGTCGGCCAGGAGGCGGCGGGTCTTCATGGGTGGGGCGGCTACGGGGTCAGGCATGGGCCAAGCGGAGGATCTGCTCCTGGGTCGCCCGGTCCACGTCGGTGATCTCGCCGGTGATCCGGCCCCCGTGCATCACCAGGATCCGGTCGGCCATCCCCAGCACCTCCGGCAGCTCGGAACTGATCATGACGATGGATTTTCCGGCGGCGACCAGTTCGTTCATCAGCAGGTAGATTTCGTACTTCGCCCCGACATCGATGCCCCGGGTCGGCTCGTCGAAAATCAGCACCTCGCAGTCGCGGGCCAGCCACTTGGCCAGCACCACCTTCTGCTGGTTGCCGCCCGAGAGGTGTCCGACCCGCATCTCGGGGTCGGCCAGGCGGATGCGCAAGGCCGCGATGTAGCGGTCCAGCTCGGAGCGCTCGCGGCCATGCTGCACAACACCGCGCCGGCACCACCGCCGCAGGTTGGGCAGGCCGAAGTTCTCCCGGACCGGATGGTCCAGCACGAGGCCCTGCAGTTTGCGATCCTCGGTCAAGAGCCCGATGCCCGCATCGATGGCGTCGCGCGGTGAACGGATGTCGAGGATCCGTCCATCGAGCCGGATCTCCCCGGCGTCCCTGGGATCGGCCCCGAACACCAGCCGGACCGTCTCGGTGCGACCCGCCCCGACCAGTCCTGCCAGCGCCAGGATCTCGCCCCGGTGCACCTGGAAGGAAACGTCCCGGACCGCCGTTCCCCGGCGCAGGCCGCGCACCTCCAGCCGCGGACCTCCCCGGGCCACGCGGCGGGACGGAAACTCCTCGTCGAGGGGGCGGCCCACCATGGCTTCGATCACCTGGTCGCGGGTGATCGCATCGATGGGACGGTCGCAGACATGGCCTCCGTCGCGCAGGACGGTCACCCGGTCGGCGATGGCGAAGACCTCGTCCAGGCGGTGGCTGATGTAGAGGATGCCCAGGCCCTGGGCCCGCAATTCCCGCATGAGGGCGAGCAGCCTCTCCACCTCGTGGGAGGTCAATGCGGCCGTGGGTTCGTCCATGACGAGGATCCGGGCCCGGTGGATGAGGGCCTTGGCGATCTCGACCAACTGCTGCTGGGCGGTGCTGAGGCGGCGGCAGGGCACGTCCAGGTCCACGTCGACACCCATCCGTTGGAACAGGGCGGCCACCTGATCGCGTTCCCGCTGGCGGGACAGGAACACTCCCGGGGTCTTCTCCTGCCCGAGGAAGATGTTCTCCACGGCGCTGAGCGCGGGAACGAGGTTGAACTCCTGGTGGATCACCGCCACGCCGGCCGCACGGGCCTCCTGCGGGGATTGGAACCGCTGCGGGCGTCCCTCGATGGCCAGGGTGCCCGCATCGGCGGTCTGGGCCCCACCGAGGATCTTCATCAAGGTGCTCTTGCCCGCGCCATTCTCGCCCAGCACCGCCAGGACCTCCCCGGCCTCGAGCCGCAGGTCCACTCCGCGCAAGGCCCGGACCCCGGGGAAGGACTTCACGATCCCCGTCAGGGACACGAGCGGCGCTCTGGGGCTCATACGCCCATGGCCGCCTCGAGGGCCCGGCGCATCACCCCGGCGTCGGGATCGATGCCCGTCCAGTACCTCACGCCCACGATGCCCTGGTTGACCAGCATGCCCAGTCCGTCCAGCGGCCGACAGCCGCGCGAGGCGGCCTCGGCCAGGAAGCGCGTCTGGACGGGATTGAAGACCACGTCGGCGGCCACCATGCCGGGCCGCAGCGAGGCGAGGTCGATGGGCAGGCGCGCCGCCGGATCGTACAACCCGATGGAGGTGCCGTTGATGACGATGTCGGTGTCCGCCGGCACCCGGTCGTCGCCGCGCCAGACGACCAGCTCGGAATCCACCTTCAGTCGATCCCGCAGGAGCCCGACCAGTTCGGCCCCGCGCGCCTCGGAACGGTTGACGATCCTCAGGCGCCGGACGCCGGCCAGCCCGAGCTCCACGGCGATGGCCCGGGCGGCGCCTCCGGCCCCATACAGGACCACGGACTTGCCGCGCGGATCGACCACCGCCTCGAGCGACTTGAGGAAGCCCTTGCCGTCGGTGTTCTCGCCGATGAGGCGCCCATCGCGGCGCACCACGCAGTTGACGGCCCCCATGACCGCGGCGGATTCGCCCAGTCCGTCGAGGTGGGCGATGACGCTGACCTTGTGCGGCAGGCTGCAGTTGAAGCCCCGGAAGCCCATGGCCTTGGCCCCCTTCACGGCGGATCCAAGATCCTCCGGCGTCACCTCCAGGTTGATGTAGCGCCAGTGCAGCCCGTGATGGCGGAAGGCCGCCTCGATCATCGCCACGGTGGGGTTGCCGTCGGCGCCCTGGGACATGGATCCGACGAGTTCGTGCAGGAAATGCTGGGTCTGGCTCATGGGTGGCTGGAGAGGTCGGGGTTACTGGAGGGTGGAGTCGTTCAGCGCGTCGGCCTTCCGGTAGAGCCGCGTCGGGATGAGCATCTGCGGCGGCAGGGTCTCACCCTTGGAATGCCGCACGATGGCGTCGACCATGCGGATACCCATCTGGTCGGGGAACTGGATCGGGTCGGCGTGGATCTTGCCGTCCTTGATGGCCTGCTTGCCCTCGGGCTGCCCGTCGAAGCCGATGATCAGGATCTGGGTCTTGCCGGCCTTCTCGAGCGCCGCGCGCGCCCCGAGGGCCGCCGGGTCGTTGATGGCGAAAATGCCGCGCAGGTCGGGATGGGCCTGCAGGGCGTCCTCGGCGGCCTTGTAGCCCAGGTCCTTGGCCCCGCCGCTTTCCAGCTCGGTCACCACGTCGATCCGGCCCTTGCCCGACGCGTTGTGGGCGCGGATGACCTCCAGGAAGCCCTTCACGCGCAACTGGCACGATTCGGCCTGCTTGAAGTGCAGCACCGCCACCTTGCCACCCGCCTCGCCGAGGGCCTCGATCATGGCCCGGCCCGCCTCGCGCCCGCCGCCCTCGTTGTCGGTGGCGATCTGGGTGACGATCTTCACGCCGGGCTCGTTGCAGGGGATGTCCACGGTGAAGACCGGGATGCCGGCGGCATTGGCCTCCCGGATCACCGGAAGGATCGACTTGGAATCGCAGGGGCTGAGCACGATGGCGCTGACCTTCTTGACGATGAAGTCCTTGATCTGGTTGCCCTGCTTGGCGACGTCCTTGTCGCCGCTGACCACGAGGGTCTGGTAGCCGTGCTTCTTTCCCTCGGAGGTGATGTAGTCGCCGATGACCTTGAAGAAGGGGTTGTCGAGCGTGAGCAGCGAGACGCCGATGAGGCCCTGCGGGGCGGCGGACGGGGCTGGGGATCCGGGGTCGCCCGCCGATCCTGCGGGCTTGTCGCCGCACCCGCCGGCCAGGGCGAGCAGGAGGGCGGTGAGGAGGAATCGGCGCAAGGGATTCATGGGCGGTGGTGCTTTTAGGGAACGGGTGGGTGAACAGGTCGTGGACGATGGCGATTCAGAGCGTGCCGGTCTTGAGGAACTCGTGGCGCACCGGGGCGCTCACGCGCTGGCCCGAGGCCGAGACGAAGGTGGCGGTGCCGGGGGTGAATTCGACCCGTTGCACCCCATCAAAGCCAGCCGGCACGCGGGCCACGCCCTGGAGGTAGTTCACGGCGGTCGGTCGGTCCGGGCTCAGGGCCACCGAGG
>JBIKMQ010000195.1:0-5184 GCA_044359215.1 Candidatus Chromulinivoraceae bacterium | reverse complement strand
CGCCACCCTCAGGTTGCGGCTTGCCCCCGCTCCCCCGGATCCCGACACAATCCGGCCCATGATCTACCATGTGGAGGACCTGTTCGATCTCAGCCAGACCTCTCACGGCGCCCTGTTCGAGGGCGTCGAATACCCTTGGGACGCCCTCAAGCGCCTGGCGGGTCATTTGGCCCGTTCGCTGCGGCCGGGCTCCGAGGGCGCGGTGATCCACCCGGGGGCGCACGTCGGACCTCAGGTCTTCCTCGGCGAGGGAACGGTGGTGGAACCGGGGGCGATGATCGTCGGACCGGCCATCATCGGGAAGGGTTGCCAGATCCGCCACAACGCCTACCTGCGCGAAAACGTGATCGTGGGCGACGGCTGCGTGGTGGGCAATTCGGTGGAACTCAAGCACTGCGTGCTCTTCAACCAGTGCCAGGTGCCCCACTTCAACTACGTCGGCGACTCGATCCTCGGCCACAAGGCGCACCTCGGGGCCGGCTCGATCCTGTCGAATGTCAAACTCGACAACCAGAATGTCTGGGTGAACTTCGAGGGCACCCCCATCGACACGGGGCTGCGCAAGTTCGGCGGCTTGATCGGTGACCGGGCAGAGATCGGCTGCAATGCGGTGCTCAACCCGGGATCCATCGTGGGCCGGGCCTCGGTCATCTACCCGAACGTGGCGTGGCGGGGCATCCTGCCCAAGCACATGATCGCCAAGCACGAGGACCGGCCGAACGTGGTGGTCCGGCGGCCGCGCGAGACCTGATCCCGGCTCCTGACGCCGTCCTCCTGCCCCCTGCCCTCCTGCCCCGATGCGGAGCGCACGATGCCTCAGGCCCTGGGGGTGATGCTCACCACCAGCGACTCATAACCGACGGGCCGCTGGTAGGCCTGCTCGCGCTCCACCCGCTCCTGCGCCGACAGCACCATGATCCGCTCGACCTGCTCGATGCACTGCTGGAGCAGGGTGCGCACGAGCAGGCGGGCGTGGGCCGCGCCGAGGCAGAGGTGCGCGCCGAAGCCGAAGGCCAGGTGAGGGTTGGGCTTGCGGTCCAGGCGGACCTCGAGCGGGGCGTCGAACACCGTCTCGTCCCGGTTGGCCGAGGCCCAGCACAGCGAGGCCCGCCCCTGCGGTGCCACGGTGATGCCGTGGACATCGGTCTCCACCGGGCAGACGCGGCCGATGTGGGTGAGCGGCGTGACGACGCGGAAGAACTCCTCCGTGGCGTGGACCACCCGCTGGGGATCCTCACGCAGGAACCCCAGGGCCTCCGGGCGGTGGGCGAGGTATCCAAGCACCGACGACAAGGTATGGATGACCGTGTCGCGTCCGCCGGCGAAGGTGAGGTTGCCGAAGCCCATCATCTCCTGGCGGGTCAGCGGCCTGCCGCGGAAGGTGGCCCGCGCCAGGGCGCTGAAGAAGTCCCGACCGTCGCCGCCGGCGGCACGGTCGAACCGCTCGTGCAGGTAGGCCTCCAGGGCTCCTCCCTTCGAGCCGCCGTCGCGGAAGACGTGGATGCCCCAACCGATCCAGAGGTCGGCCTCGGACTCGGGCACGTTCAGCAGGTAGGTCATCGCCCGCGACTGGATCGGCAAGGCGAATTCCCGCACGACCTCGATGGACCCGCGCGCGATGGCCTCGCGAAGCAGGCCCGCGATCAAGCCCTCGACCTGCGCAATCATCCCGGGATCCTTGGCCCGCTGGAAGAACGGTTCCACGATCCGGCGGTAGTCGGTGTGGTCGGGCGGATCGGTCTCGACGGGCAGTTGACGCATCGTGCGCACCGCCTCCTCGGAGGGGATGGGCACGCGGAACGGAGCATCCGAGCTGTAGGTCTTCCAGTCGCGGGCGGCCTTCCGGACCTCCTCATGCCGAAGGATCATCGGCACGGTCTCGCCCTGGAACTCGCAGGGCAGCACGCCGTCGTCACGGCGGGCGTTCCGGAAAGGATCGTCGACGGGTTGCATGTCAGTAGCCTTGGCCGTCGACTGCACCGCCCGGCCGGCGGGACGTCAAGACGGCAACCCCGGTGACGCTCCCTTGGTCACCTGCCGCCCTCCGCGCAGGCTCAGGACCATGCCGGTGCGGGCGGCCAGTTCCCGGTCATGGGTGACCAACACCAGAGCGGTGCCCGCCCGGGCGTTCAGCTCGAAGAGCAGGTCGGTGATCTTCACGGCGGTGGCCGGATCCAGGTTCCCGGTCGGCTCGTCGGCAAAGAGGATCCTCGGGCGGTTGACGAAGGCCCGGGCCAGCGCGACCCGTTGCTGCTCGCCTCCCGACAGCTGCGCGGGGTAGTGGTGCAGTCGCCCGGCAAGCCCCACCCAGTCGAGCAGTTCCCGGGCACGGTCCTCGCCGCCGTGAGTCCCCTGCAGCTCTGCCGGCACCAGCACGTTCTCCAGCGCGGTGAAGGTCGGCAGGAGCTGGAAGTTCTGGAACACGAACCCGACGTGCTCGTTGCGCACCTTGGCCAGACCGTCCTCGTCGAGGGATCCCAGATCGTGACCAGCCAGGCGCACCGTCCCGCCGCTCGGCCGATCCAAGCCGGCACACAATCCCAGGAGGGTGGTCTTGCCGGAGCCGCTGGGGCCGATGATCGCGCAGGTCTCCCCGGGCATCAGGCGAAGGTCCACCTCGTCGAGCACGGTCAGGGACCCGCCGTCGGCGGTGGGGTGCACCTTGCGCAGGCGGCGGACCTCGAGGATGGGCTCGGTCATGGGGATCATCGAAACATGGGTGCCCGGTCACGGACCAGCGCCGTCACGGGCCGGGGCCGCCGGGGTCACGGGTCCAGCCGACGCTTGATCCAACGGATGCCCCGGCCGATGCCTGGCACGTGGTCCCACAGGCCGGCCGCGCTGTCCCAGTAGTCCTGGTGGATGAGCACCCGGCCATGCTCATCGAAGCGCACCAGCGTGATCCCCAGCGTGCGCAGGGTGTCGCCCGAGGCGATCTTCTTCATCCGCACATCCATGACCCACCGGAAGTAATAGTGACCGTCCGCCGAGCGGCTGACGTCCTCGATCGAGGCGGTGATGCTCTCGGCGGCTGCGACCGTCTCGAGGAAGTAGGCCTGGATGTTCGTCGCACCACGGCGGCTCGCCAGGGTGTCGTTGAGGTAGGCGTCCGGAGCGTAGACCGAGAGGGTGCGTGTGCGGACCGACTCCTCGTCGATGCGCGACAGGAAGGCCTTGAGGCGGTCGATGCCCTGCCGCTCGGCCTCGGACCCCGGGGCCACGGTCGGCCGCCCGGCCATCTCGGCGGCCACCGACCGGAATGCCGCCGCGCTGTCGGTGACCCGGGGCACGGCCGAGCACCCCACCCCGAGACCAAGCCCGACGCACCCCAGGATGATCCAGAACCCCCATTTCATGGCCACAAGCTGCGGCGCGCGGGCCGAAGCGCAACCCCGGGCCATCGCCCTTGGGCACGGCACTGCCCTCGACGGTGATCCTGGCGTGGACGCTCCGGCGCCTGCGGCAATCCCATCCTGCGGATGGGTCGGCGATCAACGCACCAGCTCGTAGGCCGCGCCCTTGAGGTACTCGGTCTCGGGGATGCTCGGAAGGATCGGGTGGTCCGGCGACTGGGAGTAGGTCGCCACCCGGCGGAGCAGCTTGCGCTGGTCATAGGCCGCGCTCAGGGCGACATCCTCGAAGAGCCGGGCGTCGACATGGTGCGAGCAGCAGAAGGTCGCCAGCGTGCCGCCCGGCTTGAGCAGCTTGAGGGCGCGCACGTGGATCTCCTTGTAGCCCCGCAGCGCGTCCGGCACCGAGGCGCGGTTCCGAGTGAAGCTGGGCGGGTCGAGGATGATGAGGTCGAACTGCGGCACGAGGCGCTCGTTCGGCCCGGTCACCGTGCGGGCCTTGAGCCAGTCGAAGACATTGCACACCTCGAACTGCGTGACCCCGGCCAGCCCATTGCGCCCGGCATGGGCGTTGGCCGCGCGGATGGCGTCCTCGCTCTGGTCCAGCGCGATGACCTGCCGGGCCCCGCCCCGGGCGCAGTGCAGGGCGAACCCACCCAGGAAGGTGAAGCAGTCGAGCACCACCGCGTCCTTGGCCAGGGCGCCGACGCGGGCATGGTTCACCTGCTGGTCGAGGTACAGGCCGGTCTTGTGGCCGGCCTTCAGGTCGGCCGTGAAGCGCAGCCCGTTGAGGGTCACTTCCACCGCCTCCACCGGTTCGCCGGCCAACAGGCCCGAGACCGGGGGCAGGCCCTCGAACTTCCGCGAGGCGATCTCGTTGCGCTCGTACACCGAGCGCGGCTGGAGGACGCGCTGGATCGCCTTCACGATCTCGGCCTTGCGACGTTCCATGCCCAACGAGCTGATCTGCAGCACCACCACGTCCTCGTACTTGTCGATGATGAGGCCCGAGAGCAGGTCGGCCTCGGCGCTGACCACCCGGTAGGAGCTGGCCCCGGGCAGGTGGCGCCGGCGCACCTCGAGGGCGGCCCGGAGGCGGTCGGCGAAGAAATCGGCGTCCACCTCCACCCGCTCATTGGAGACCATCCGGACCTGAATCTTGGACTGGGCGTTGAAGAATCCGACCCCCAGGAACCGCTGGCGGTGGTCCTTGACCTGGACGAGGTCTCCATCGGCCGGCGTCTGGACGCAGTGCTGGATGGCGCTGGAGTAGACCCAGGGATGACCGGCGACCAGCCGGTCGGCCTCGCCGGGTTTCACGATGACGGTGGGGAGGATGCTTTCCATGATAGTAGACAGACCGCGCGCTCGCGGAGCCCCGAGCATAGGCAGAAAACCCGCCCGGGAGCGAAGCGGTTTTCCAACCCTCGCAGGATCGGGGATCTCCGGTCTCCCCCGTTTTTGCCTTTCGCCGAAAGCGCGGACCCCGGCTAGGTTGGGCCCATGCGATGGCTCATCGGTTCCTGGTTCGCGGGCCTTGCCTCGATCCTCCTCGCCCAGCACGGGGCCCCTGCCCCGGCATGGTCCGAGGCGGCCGACGGCGCCAAGCGGTTCCAGCTCGGCCCCGGACTGAAGCTGGACGTCTGGGCGGCGGAGCCCCAGCTCAGCAACAGCGTGGCCTTCGCCTTCGACGGCAAGGGGCGGGTCTACCTCGCGGAATCCGACCGTTGGGCGATCAGCGTCTTCGACATCACCCAGAAGACGAACTGGCTCCTGGCCGACATGGCCTTCCGCAGCGTGGCCGACCGGGGAACCTTCCTGACCAACGCCTTCG
>JBIKMQ010000194.1:0-5191 GCA_044359215.1 Candidatus Chromulinivoraceae bacterium | reverse complement strand
CTGCGGGCGGCTGATGAACCGGCCCAGGGTCAGGTCAAGTTCGACCGATCCGGCCCGGCGGATGTCCTGGAAGTTCTGCAGCGGCAACCGGTCCGTGCCGGCCGGCGCCGACGCGCCCGTGGGCGTGGCCCCGGAGATGCCGTCATAGACGAAGTTGCCCTTGACCACGGCCTTGGAGTTCAAGGCCTGCTCGGCGTACACCGCGTGGGTCCGGATGTGGATGCGGTCGTCGTCCTCGATGTAATCCTCGTACCGGTAGTCGACCCGGTTCTCGGACCGGGCCCGGACGAGGCAAAGGCACTGGAGCAACACGGCCACCAAGGGCGGGCCGAGTCGGGCCGAGAGGCGCCGGGACCACGTAGGCATGGGGGGCATCAGAGGATCGCGGCTCGGGATTGGCAACCCAATAGAGGACTCCGACCGACCCGATCCGGTTTCATCAGAGGTCGACCGACCATCGCCTGGACCCGGTTGCGATCCCGGGCTCGCAGGCCAGAATGGCCGGGTGGATTCCAGCCCCGCCGGCCCCGCCAGCCTTGCCCCGTCCTCCCCGTTGCCCCATTCCCGGGTGCTGATCGTCGGGGCCGGGATCGCGGGCCTGATGGCGGCGACCGACTTGCGGCAGGCCGGATGCTCCGTCCGGGTCGTCGACAAGGGCCGAGGGGTGGGCGGGCGCCTGGCCACGCGTCGCCTCGGGGAAGCGACCTTCGACCATGGCGCCCAATGCCTGGACTTGGAGGGATCCCCGGCCTCCGAGGCGCGGTGGCTCGAGCGGTTCGGGCCGACCCGGGTGCCCTGGTGGCCCTCCGGTGCCGCGGCCGCCGGAGGGACCGAGGCCTGCCGGTGGCGCGGTGCCCCGTCGATGTCGGCCGTGGCGAAGCACCTCGCCCGGGACCTCGAGGTGCATCGGGAAACCATGATCGACGCCCTCCGGACCGACGACTCCGGCTGGATCGCCTCGGCCGGCGGGGTGGACTCCTTCGCCGCCGACGCCGTGGTGCTCACTCCACCGGTGCCGCAGGCTCTGGCGGTGCTCGAGGCCGGCCAGGTGCCCCTAGCCCCGGCGCTGCGGCTGCGCCTGACCTCCATCGTCTACGACCGGTGTCTGACGGTGATGGCCGTGCTCGAGCGCCCGTCCCGGGTGCCACCGCCCGGAGGCCTGGCCCCGGACTCCGGGCCACTGGCGTGGATCTCCGACAACCTTGCCAAGGGAATCTCCGCGGTGCCGTCGGCGACCCTGCAGGCCACGGCCCGCTTCAGCCTGGATCACTGGGACGACGACCGCTCGGAGGTCGGTCGGCAACTGATCGAGGCCGCGTCCCGATGGATCGGCCCAGGCGTCCGGGAATTCCAAGTGCATGGATGGCGCTACAGCCGGCCAAGGAACCCCGACCCGGAACCCTGCCTGCCGCTCGACACCCCGTTCCCCCTCGTGGTGGCCGGCGACGCCTTTGGGACCGGAGGGATCGGCGGGGCCGCATGGTCGGGCTGTTCCGCGGCCCGCGTGATCCTTGATCGCCTGGCCGATCGTCCGTGAATCCATGGATCGGCATCGAGAGGCCGTCCCGGATGCGCCCCCCACCGACCCCCGAAGCACGAATCGACAGGACAGAGGAAGCGCGTCGACGGCGCCCTTGGTGCCACGGTGACCCGGTGGTGTCAGGCCGAAGGTGGGAACACCCACAAGGCCGGGCGGCCCACGTTGCAATGCACGGCACGCCCGAGGAAGGTCAGGCCGGCCACGGAGTAGTAGAGCTGCGATCGGGCCAGGTCGCCGAGCAGGAGTGCCCCCTGCCCAGCCGCCGGCGATCCCAGGCGGCGGATCCTTCGATCGGCCGAGGGGATGGGATAGAAGATCGTCTCGATGACCGGTTTCGGATTCCCGTCTTCCCCCGTGAGGGACGGGAACCGGCGGATCCATCCGGAAGGATCGAGGCCGGAGGCGGCGGCCGCCCGGTCGGCAGCATGCACCGTGGCCCGGCCTAATGCCGGCAAGACCAGCAAGCCGAGGAAGCTCCAGACGGTCATCCAGCAGGCCTGACCCAGCAGCGCCGCGCCGGCGGACCACCCGGCAGGGTCCAGGAGCCACCCGCCCATCTGGCACCCGGCCAGGTTCCAGAGCAGCAGAACAAGCACCGTCCGCAGGGGCAAACCCTGGAGGGCCCGCCATCGCCTCCGGGCGATCTCGACCTTCAGGTCGGATGCGGGCAAGCGGTCACTCCAGGACTCCGGCACCAGGATGCCGGCCCTGGGGCCGAATCCGGCCAAGCCGCCGGTGAAGGCCGGGTCGTCCACCCGCGTCCACAGCAGGCGTTCACCGGCCTCGCCGGAAAGGCTCCGGAACCCCGCCCCGCTGATGGCCGCATGAAGCCGGCCACGCCCCAGGGCCAGCGCCGCCGTGGAGACGGTGAGCCCGGCGCAGAACCCGCCGGTCCAGCGCAGGCTCAGGGCCGCCGCTCCCCCGACTCCCAGCATGACCAGCGCATGAACCAGCACGCCGCGAGACCATCGGGCAAGGAAGGTGCGGAATGGGGGCCGCGGCGCCGGCATCCACACGAAGCCGCCCACCGCATCGAAGACCGCCTGCACCGCCACCGCCGCCGCACCGATGCCCAGCAACCCGGCGGCACCAAGGTCCGGGCGAACCGTGGTCAACCATCCGAGTCCGATGATGGAACCCAGCACCCAGGTCCCGACGTTGGTGATGCCCAGCGCGAGGCGGCGCCGCGCCAGGAGAGATTGTTCGGAATTCATCGTCGATCCTTTCCAAGGTCAAGCGCCTGGGGACGGAGCCACGCCTCGATCGAGGGCAGGCCCACCCGATGGCAGGGATGGACCCGACCATTGCCAAGCAGAGGATGATCCATGCGCGGATCATTCCGCATCGCCGGTGAAGCGCAACTCGCCCTCCCGGAGCGGAATCACGGGCCGGAATCACAGGCCATCCGGGGCCCCGGCGGTGGCGCCCGGGCCATTTCGGGTCCACGCTCCGGAACCGGGTGCACGCGGCGGGTTCCTGCGACCCCAGCCCTTGCCATCCACCCCCCCATGAAGAAAGCCCATCTCCCCACCAAGGTCTGCGCGGCCTGCGCGCGCCCATTCTCCTGGCGCAAGAAGTGGGAGCGGGACTGGGATCGGGTGCTGTACTGCTCGGATGCGTGCCGACGCGGGGTGCATCCGCTGGCCCGCCGGAACTCCGGTTCCCGAGGCTGACCAGGCGCGCCGCCGACCGAGGGATCGGTTCAGGCGTCGCCGGTTCCGTCGGTTCGGCCGGTCCTGCGGATCGCAGGCTCGGCATGGGCCCGCGTCCGGTCCGGGGTCGGGAGCCCGGCCGCGACCGAAAGCAGCGCCAGGACCCGGGCGGCGGCGGCGAAGCCGAAGGCCCCGGTCACATGCGTCGCCGACCCATAGCCCGACTGGCAGTTCAGGCGCAGGGGCGCGCCGTCCGCCGGGGCCTGGGGAGTGGCGCAAACCTGGCCCTCGCCGTCCGGGAAGACCGGGGCCTCGGCCGAGTGGACACACTCGATCCGCAGCTTCTTCGAGAGGCGCGAAAACCCGTGCTCCCGACGAAGACGTTTCCGGACCTCGCCCAGCAACCGATCATGGGTGACCTGCGCAAGGTCGGAGACCCGGATGGCCGTCGGGTCCCGGCGTCCTCCGGCGCCACCGCAGACCACCAGCGGGATCCCGGCCCCACGGCAAAGGGCGATCAACCGGACCTTGTTGGCGACCGCGTCGATGGCGTCGATCACCAGGTCGGGACGACCATCTGACCCCGGCGGGGACTCCAGGCCAAGCAGGCGCATCGCGGTCTCGGCGGTGAAGAACTCGACCCGGGCCTCGACGCGGGTCTCCGGGGAGAGGTCGCGGATCCGCTCGGCCATGACCTCCACCTTGGACCGGCCCACCGTCGAGTCGAGGGCATGCAACTGGCGATTGATGTTGCTGATGCAGACCTCGTCCAGGTCGACCAGGCTCAGGCGCCCGACGCCCGAGCGGGCCAGCGACTCGGCCGCCCAGGACCCCACGCCGCCCAGACCAACCACCATCACATGGGCGGTCCGGAAGCGCGCCAGCGCAGCCCCACCGTAGAGCCGGGCGATGCCGCCAAACCGGAAGTCGAAGTCGCTCATGGCCCGAGGGTGCCTGTGGGAGCGGGACCCGGGAAGGTTCGGGGCATCAGCCGATGCGGATGCGGCGGACCCACTGGGCGTTGGCATCCCAGTAGGTGCGCTTGTTCCGGATGGCGGGATCGTCGGCCGCCGGTTGCACACGCCCGTCGGCATCGACGGCTCGGGACACCAGCGTGTGCTCACCGGCCGGTGCCTGCGCCCAGTCGAATTCCCAGAACGTCCAGGTATAGGGATCGCGCGACGGCTTCTTGAGCAGGCGGGCCGACTGCCATGGCCCTCCGTCCACCTGGACCTCGACGCGCGCCAACGGGGTGCCGTCGCTCCAGGCCGCCCCGCTGACCCGGTGGACGCCGTCGGCACGCCGGACCACGCGGGCGGTGATCGACTTGACGTTCATGTTGCACACCGAGGTCTCGCACCAGTCCATCGACCCATCCCCGAGTTCCGAGCCACGGAGCGTGACGTACTCGCGGGCCATCCACTTGCCCATGAATCGGCGATCGAGCACCTGGATGCGGTCGAGCCATTTGACCCAGGCGATGCCGAACCAACCCGGGACGATGAGCCGCAGCGGCATGCCGTGGGCCTCGGACAAGGGTTCGCCGTTCATGTCCCAGGCCAGCAGCACCTCGTCGCGGAGCGCATGCTCGAGGCTGAGGCTGCGGGCGAAGTGCTGGGGGTAGTCCTTGTCGCGGATCTTCTCGACCTTCTCGTCAGCCCCGTAGAAGACCACCTCGCGGGATCGCCGGGTCAGGCCCAGGTCGCGCAGCAGCGGGCCCAGCGGGGTGCCCGTCCAGCGGATGTTGCCGATGGCCCCGACGAACCCGGGACCACTGCCATTGCCTCCGCATTCGAGGGTCGCGGTGACGGTGCGCACCTTGCGCCTCTTGAGTTCGGCCAGCGACACCCGGCGGGGCTTGCCCAACTCGCCCGAGAAGGTGACCGCCCAGTCGTCGGCCGAGGTCTTGGGCCGGCCGTAGTGGCTCACCTCATACAACTGCTCGTTGGGGGTGATCCAACGGGTGAGTTTCTGCCAATAGATACCCCGACCGGCGGCC
>JBIKMQ010000193.1:0-5200 GCA_044359215.1 Candidatus Chromulinivoraceae bacterium | reverse complement strand
GCCCTGGCCGTGGATCCTGGTGGCGCTGGCCTCGATGGTCGTGTTCCCCGACGTCGCGTCGCTCCAGGCCCGCTTCCCGCACCTCGACCCCAAGATCGTGCAGGACGACCTGGCCTACCCGGCCATGCTCACCTTCCTGCCCCCGGGCCTGATGGGCATCATGGTGGCATCGCTGGCGGCGGCCTACATGAGCACCATGTCCACCCAGGTGAACTACGGATCGTCCATCGTGGTCAGCGACCTGTACCTGCGCTTCATCAACCCCAAGGCCAGTGATGCGCGGCAGGTCTGGCTGGGGCGAGTGGTTACCGTGGCCCTGATGGCCGCCTCCTGCTGGCTGGCATTGCAGCTCCAGGACGCCCTCTCGAACTTCAACCTGATGATGCAGGTGGGTGCCGGGACTGGTCTGGTGCTCATCCTCCGCTGGTTCTGGTGGCGCATCAACGCGGCGGCCGAGATCGCAGCCATGACGCTCTCGTTCGGCATGGCGTTGTTCTGGCACTTCTCCGGGGCCGGCAACGGCGTGCCGGAGTGGAAGCGCATGGTGATCGGCGTGGCGGTGACCACCGTGGGTTCGCTGGCGGTGGCCCTGCTGACCGGACCCACGGCCACCGAAACCCTTCGCGAGTTCTACCGGCGGGTGCAGCCCGGCGGGGCCGGCTGGAAGCCCGTCCTCGACCGGGCGGGCCATGAGCGGGTGCAGTTGCAGGACACCTCGCTGGGCCATGGTTCCGACCTCGGGGCCGGCATCGCCTGTTCCGTCCTCGCCTCCTTCGGCATCTGGGCGCTCATCTTCGCCGGCGGATGGGCCATCTACGGCCACTGGGGACGGGCCGGCGCGGCCCTGGCGGTGACCCTGGTCTGCGGGGCGCTCTTGCCGACCTTCATCGGACGTCTGCGCATCCGCGACTGACCCGGCCGTCATCGCGGTCAAGGGCCGGGGACGTGATCCGGGGTTGCCCCGGCCCCGCCCGCCCCACCATGCTCGTCGCGCCAGGGACGCCGGATCGCCGGTGGACCGGCAACCCGAACCCATGGCCGGACCCTCCATGACCCCCTCGCCGGGAACCCGTGTCGTCCGACACGCCGGCGACACGATGACCTTCGTCCTCCGGGTGCCCGACGGTGGCACGGCATCCGGCTGGCAGGCACGGTTGCGGACCAACCTCGGCCGCGCCGGTCGGGTACGGGACGAGATCCTCCAGTCCCATTTCGGGAAGCTGCCCCTGGCCGGGGCGGCCTGGCGCGACCTGCCGCTGGAACCGACCGGCGACGGCTCGTGGTCCCTGACCGTGCCGCTGACGGAGGTGGGCTACTTCCAGGCCAAGGCCTACGCCATCGACGCGAGGGGCTTCCAGCACTGGCCGTCCGGCGCGGACGTGGGCATCAGCATCCAGCCGTCCTGGACGCGCACGGCCAACACGGTGTACTGCGCCTTCCCCCGGATGTTCGGTGACTGGTCCAAGCGCCGGCTCTCCACGGCGGACGACCACCACACCCCGATCCTCAAGGCCCTCGACCAGGAGGGCTTCACGGTGATCCCGCCGAGCGGGACCCTGCGATCGCTCATCACCGAGCTGCCGCACATCGTCGACCGCCTGGGCTGCCGGATCGTCCACCTGCTGCCGGTCAGCCCGACGCCAACCACCTTCGCCCGCTTCGGCCGCTTCGGTTCGCCGTACGCCCTGCAGCACCTCACCCTCGTGGACCCGGCCCTCGTCGAGTTCGACCGCAAGACCACCGGCGTGGACCAGTTCCGGGAACTGGCCCGCGCGGTGCACGCCCGCGGTGCCCGCCTGATGCTCGACCTGGTGATCAACCACACCGGCTGGGGCAGCGCCGAATGGGAACAGCATCCCGAATGGTTCGTCCGGAAGGGCGACGGCGAGTTCGAGAGCCCCGGTGCCTGGAATGTCGTCTGGGAGGACCTGGTCGAGATGGACCAGCGCCACGTCGCCCTCTGGGACTACCTGGCGGACGCCTTCCTCGTATGGTGCCGGCGAGGGGTGGACGGATTCCGCTGCGACGCCGGCTACAAGGTCCCGCCCCATGTCTGGCAATTCATCACGGCAAAGGTCCGGCGCGAGTTCCCCGACACGGTCTTCCTGCTCGAGGGCTTGGGCGGGCCCTGGGAGGCCACCGAGGCCTGCCTTGCCGACGGCGGCATGCAATGGGCCTACAGCGAACTGTTCCAGAACCACGGCGCCCTGGGCATCAGCGGGTACCTGGACCACCACATCCAGGCCAGCGCCCGCTCGGGCGTGCTCATCCATTACAGCGAGACCCATGACAACTCCCGACTCGCGGCCAATGGCGGCGTGCCAGGCCAGCCCGCCACGGCGGAGGGACGGCGGTGGTCGATCTTCAGGAACCGCCTCGCGGCCCTGACCTCGGTGCAGGGCGGCTTCGGCTTCACCGCCGGAGTGGAATGGTGTGCCACCGAGCAGATCAACGTGCACAGCAGCCGCGGGCTGGCCTGGGGTTCCCGCAACTCCATCCTGGGCGAGTTGGCCAACCTCAACCGGCTGGTTTCGCATCATCCCTGTTTCTTCGACGGGGCGGTGCTGGAGCGGGTGAGCGAGCCGCACGCACCGGTCTACGCGCTGGCCCGCCGCTCCGCCGACGGCCTCGATGCGGTGCTGGTGCTGGCGAACACGGAGTTCGAGGAAACCCGCTCGCTGGACCTGCCCTGGAGCCTCTTCGAATCCCTGCGCTGTCCGTCGATCGACCTGGTGGGTCATGCCGAGGCGCCACGGCTCGAAGCCGTGCCCCCCGGACGGAGCGGGTCGTCCGAGCCTCCCGTGGCGGTGCGCATCACCGTGGGTCCCGGGGCCACCCACTGCCTCTCGGCGACCACCACGCCCCGCGGCCTGTCCGGGGACGCCTACCGGGAGGCCCGCAGCCGTGCCGACTGGGGGGCGGCCTGCCGGGGCAAGATCACCGGCGGCCTGCCGGTCGCGCCATGCGATTGGCGAGCCCTGGCCGAGGAAGTGGACCAGGACCCGGAGGGATTCCTGGCTCGTCACCTCCGCCACCGTCCGCGGGGAACCTCCGCCTCGCCCGGGAGGCCTGACGCGGCCGATCCCGGCGCAGGAACCGCCGCCTACCGACCCGTCGTGGTGTGGGGGCCGGCCGACCGCACCCGCATCACGCCCGTGCCCCCGGGCCACTGGGTCCTAGTCCGCGACGCGGATCCGTTCCACTGGACGGTGCGCCCCGACGGCGGCGGCCTGGAACAGCACGGGGAGTCGATCCCCACGCGCACCGGCCATGTCGCCGCGATCCCGCCCGAGGGCCTGCTCGGAAACGTCCGACTGGAACTCGAACGGCACGCCTCCGCGGCCCCGCCCATCTCCGGCCTCCTCACCTGGCTGGACGCGCGGCCCAAGGACCTGCCCTCCGTTCCGCCCGACCCGTCGAACTCCCTGGTGCTGCTCACCAACGGCCGGGGCGCGATGGCCCGCCTGTGCCTGGATCTCGGGCGGATCCACTCGAAATACGACTGCGTCCTCGGCGCGAACCTCCACCCGGACGTTCCGGTCGACCGCCACGTGCTGGCCAAGCGGATCCGCCTGTGGGTCAACGCCGACGGCTTCATCTCGCCGCTCGACGCCACCAACCTGGTCAACGTCGAGACCGCGGCGCCCACCCACTGGCGGTTCATCGCCAACGCCGGGGACGGGCGGAGCGTGGAAATCCGGGTCGTGGCGGACCTGCTCGAGGGCCGCAACACCACGGTCTTCCAGTTCAGCCGCCCGGCCGCGGCCAGCCACGATTCGCGGTTCGGCCGGCCACTGCCCCCGGGGTGCGAGGTGCGTCTGGTCGTCCGGCTCGACCTCGAGGATCGCAATTTCCATTGGGAGACCCGCCTCAACCCCGAGGCCGAGGCGGCCTTCCTGAGGGCCACGCGCCCCCTCGAACGCGGTGTGGACGGCAACGGCTCGGCGGGGGAGCCACACGGGTTCGTCTTTGAACCGGACCCGGCCTCGCGCCGGTTGCGTGCCCGGACCAGCCGCGGCCGGTTCCACCCGGCGGTCGAGTGGTGCCGCGACATCCCGCACCCCGTCGAATCGAGCCGGGGCATGCAAGGCAGTGGCGACGCCTACAGCCCGGGCTGGTTCGAGATCCCGCTAGCCCCCGGCGACGCCGCCACCCTCGACGTGTCGGCCGATCCCGACGAGGTCCCCGCCGAGGTGCTCGCGGGCTTCGTCCAGAGCCGCCAGGAATCGGCCGGATGCGCCGGGGCCGTCGCCTCGTGCCCCCTGGAGACGCTGCTGCGCCGGGCCGTCGGCGCCTTCGTGGTCCGGCGGGCCGACTCGGTCACGGTGATCGCCGGATACCCTTGGTTCCTCGACTGGGGCCGCGATTCCCTCATCGCCGCCCGGGGACTCATCGCCTCCGGCCGCCTCGACGAGGTACGCCAGCTGCTGGTGACCTTCGGGCGGTTCGAGGAGGGTGGCACGCTGCCCAATTCCATCCACGGCGAGAATGCGTCGAACCGCGAGACCAGCGACGCCTCGCTCTGGTACGGCATCGTGGTGGAGGAACTGGGCGCGGCGGACCCCGGGGGTCCCATGGCGATCCTGGACCTGCCCACCGGCGACCGGCTCGGGAGATCCGTCCGGGAGGTGCTTCGCTCCATCGCCACCGGCTACCTCGCCGGGACGCCGCAGGGCATCCGGGTGGACCCAGAGAGCGGGCTGGTCTGGAGCCCCAGCCACTTCACCTGGATGGACACCAACCACCCGGCCGGCACGCCCCGCCAGGGGTACCCGGTGGAAATCCAGGTGCTTTGGATCCGCCTGCTGCGCCAACTCGAGCGCCTCGGGTGCGCCCCGGCCCCGGGGGGTGAACCGTGGGGCGCCATCGCCCGGCGTGCCGAAGAAGCCTTCCATCGCCTGTTCTGGCTGGAGGACGAGGGGTGGTTCTCGGACTGCCTGCACGCCCACCGGGACCACCCGGCCGCCCAGGCGGTGCGCGACAACGCCCTGCGCAGCAACGCGCTGCTGGCCGTGGCGCTCGACCTCGTGGACGGCGAGCGGGCCCGGCGCACCGTGGACGCGGCCTGTCGGCATCTGCTGATCCCGGGCGCCCTGCGCTCGCTGGCGCCCCTGCCCGTCCACCCGCCGCTGCCGGTGTGGCACCATGGCCGCCTGCTCAACCACCCGGATGCTCCCTACTGGCCCTCCTATGAGGGTGA
>JBIKMQ010000192.1:0-5213 GCA_044359215.1 Candidatus Chromulinivoraceae bacterium | reverse complement strand
GGGCATGCTCCTGTGCCGCCGCGACCAGCCGCCCTTCCACGTGCCGACCGTGGCGCGCGAGGTGTTCGACGTGTCGGGCGCGGGCGACACCGTCATCGCCGCCTTCACGCTGGCCATCGCCGCCGGCGCCTCGCCGATCGAGGCCACGGTGTTCTCCAACCACGCCGCCGGCGTGGTGGTGGGCAAGCGCGGCACGGCCACCGTCAGCCCGTCCGAACTGGCGGCCACCTTCGCCCCGGGCCCGCGCAGCGCATGAGACCCGCCATCTTCCTCGACCGCGACGGCACCCTCATCGTCGAGAAGCACTACCTGCACCGGCCCGAGGAGGTGGAGATCTTCGCCGAGGCCGCCCCGGCCCTGCGACGCCTGGGCGAGGCCGGCTTCGCGCTGGTCGTGGTCACCAACCAGTCCGGGGTCGGCCGCGGATACTACACCGAGGCCGATGTCCACCGGGTGCACGACCACCTCCGCGCCGAACTGGCCCGGTCGGGCGTGGAGTTCCTCCAGTTCTACTCGGCCTTCGAGGCCCCGGACCAGCCAAGCCGCGGCCGCAAGCCCTCGCCGCAGTTCCTGTGGGACGCTCGCGACGCCTTCGGCCTCGACCTCGCGGCCAGCTACATGGTGGGCGACAAGCGCATCGACCTCGAGGCGGGCTGGAATGCCGGCGTGAAGGCGAGCTTCCTGGTGCGCACGGGCTACGGCGCCGAATTGGAACGGGCCGAGGGGCCTTCTCTGCACCCGGCGATCATCGTCGACGGCTGGCATCAGGTGGCCGAGCGCATCCTGGGCCCGGCGGCGACGCCTGCGGTCTGACCGCCCGAAGGAACCGATCGAATCGGGGCCCGATGGAATTTCCCCCGCCCGGGTCTACCCGAGCTCGTTCACTCCAGCGCGTTGACGTGAGCGCGTTGACTCCAGCTGATGGATCCACCGGGCATCAGCACTCGCGGGCCCCGGGCACTTCCATGCGAAAGCGCGGGATGCGCACGACGATGCGTCGGCCGGCGTCGTCGACCCCCAGGTAGGACCCCTCGGCCACCGCCGAATGGGTGCCGATGATGTGCCGGCTGTTGTAGCTGAACTTGCCCCCGGGCTGGATCGTCGGCGTCTCGCCCACCACCCCGTCGCCCTCGACCACCAGCACGGTGTCGTCCTCGTGGGTCACCACCCACTTGCGGCCCCGGATGGTCACCGGCACCGGCGACTGGTTGTGGATCGAGATGAAGTAGATGAAGGAATGCGGCTTGTCTGACTGGTCGGCCCGCAGCCGTTGGTACAGCAACCGGTCCACCGTGACCTTCAGTCCCGGCAATTCGATCAGTTCCGTCAACGATTCCATTCGAGCGGATCCTAAGGCCGGACGCCCGGATGACAAGGAGAGGAAGGGGTCGGTCCTCACTATTGACACAAACCGGCATCCATTGTCCTCCATGGCGACTCGACCGCCACGGGATCCCAACGGCTCCTCATCCGGGCCGGATCCAATCTTCAGGAGGGTTGACGCCGGACAACCGCCCCGCTGGTGACGGTTGGTCGTGGCATCGTCAGCTCGCGCGGGATAGGCTTCCGCCCCACGTCTGATCCATGCCCAGCGTTTTCATCAAGACCTACGGATGCCAGATGAACGAGCGGGACAGCGAGGCCGTCTCGGCCCAGCTGCTGGCCCGCGGCTACTCGCTCGCGCCGTCCGAGACCGAGGCCGACGTCGTCCTGCTCAACACGTGCAGCGTGCGCGACATGGCCGAACAGAAGGCCCTGAGCAAGATGCAGAACGTCATCGGGGTGGACCGCAAGCGCGGCGGCCGGCAGATCCTGGGGTTCCTCGGCTGCATGGCGCAGAGCCGCGGCGGCGGACTGATCGAGCAGTTGCCCGACGTGGACCTCGTGCTGGGCACCCAGAAGACCCACCGCACCGGCGAATACCTCGACGCCCTGCTGGCCGGATCCGCTGCCAAGGTGGTGGACACGGCCGAGGAGGCCGGCAGCGAGTCGGCCATCCGCGAGCACCTCGGCCACGGGGTCGGCAACGACTCGCGCCCCGTCACGGCCTTCGTGAGCATCATGCAGGGCTGCAACCAGCACTGCACCTTCTGCATCGTGCCGTCCACCCGGGGCGAGGAGCGCAGCCGGCCGATGGACGACATCGTGGCCGAGTGCCGCGAACTGGCCGCGCGGGGCGTGCGCGAGATCACCCTGCTCGGCCAGATCGTCACGAGCTACGGCCGCCGGATGTACCCGGCGCAGGACGGCCGCAGCGCCTTCGTCCAGCTCATCGAGGCGGTTCATGCCATCGACGGGATCGACCGGATCCGCTTCACCTCGCCGCACCCGAAGGGCTATGGCGACGACCTGGTGGAGGCCTACGGCCGCCTGCCCAAGCTGGTCGAGAGCGCCCACCTGCCGGTGCAGAGCGGTTCGGACCGGCTGCTCAAGCTCATGCACCGGGGCTACACCCGGCAGCGCTTCCTGGAGATCATCGGCAAGCTGCGGGCCGTGCAGCCGGGCATCGGGTTGAGCACGGACATCATCGTGGGCTTCCCCGGCGAGACCGAGGAGGACTTCCAGGAGACGATGTCGCTCTGCCGGGAGGTGCGGTTCGACCAGGCCTTCCTCTTCAAGTACAGCCGCCGACGGGACACGCCAGCGGCCGACATGCCGGGCCAGTTGCCCGAGGAGGTCATCGAGGAACGCCACCAGCGCCTGCTGGCCGAGATCAACCGCATGGCCCTCGCGACGTTCGAGGCGCATGTCGGCGGGCTGGTCGAGGTGCTGGTCGAGGGCCCGAGCCACCGCAATCCCGCCCGGTACGAGGGCCGCACGCGCACCAACAAGATCGCCGTCTTCGAGGGCTCGCCCCGCCACCTAGGACAGATCCTCGACCTGAGGATCGAGCGGGTCGGCAGCTTCACCCTCTACGGCAACCCGGCGATCGTCGGGCTGGACTGACCCTGCCGCCCCGCGACGGCCGCTCAGCGCGAGAGCAGGATCAGGTACTGCTGGAGCCGGCGCGCCTCGGCCGTGTCCCGTCGCTCCTGGTGGATGACGTGCAGGTTGGCGATCATGCGCTGCAGGCAGCGCCTGGGGCTGATCGGCTGGAGCAGGATCGACCCGTCGGAATCGGCCATCGAGAAGAAGTGCGCCAGGCGCTGGCGTGCCTCGGAGCGGGTCACCAGACGGCCGCCGTGGAAGGCGTCGATGAGCCATTCGCCCTGGGCGTCCTGGTAGCGGCAGAGGAAATGCCCGGGCATGCCGATGCCCACCACGGGCAGGCCGAGGCGGCGCGCCACGAACTGGTAGAGGCAGCAGAGCGTGATGGGGATGCCGCGCCGACGGTCGATCACGCGGTCGAGGTAGCTGTTCTCCGGGTCGAAGTACTGCTCGGCGTTGCCCCGGAAGCGCTGCTCGCCGAAGAGCACCGCGTTGAGGGCCGCGACGACGCCGGCGCCGTCGGTGGCCGCCTCCACCCCGGGCGCGGCCGCACGGGCCCAGTCGTCCAACTGCGCCTGGTAGGCCTCGACCGGGGCCTCCGGGTTGCGGGTCCGGGCGAGGATCCACACGGCCCTCTCCAGGTCGAAGTGCTCGCCGTGGCCGGCGCAGAACTCCAGGAACTCGCGGTCGGCCTCGAGGCGGGCCTGCGCGTCCAGCAGGGCCCGGACCCGGGAGCGGACCACCGGGTCGGCATGGAGCCGGTGGGCACGCAGCCAGGCCTGCGGACGCCCGCGGGGGGCCAGGCGGTCCCGGATCGAGGACGCCACCGCAGGATCCTCGTCGGCCAGGAGCGTCAGCAAGGCCTGCTGGCGTTCGGGCGACGGGGCGGGCTCGGTGCCCGCGGCCTGCGGATCGGGGCTCATGCGGCGTCGAACATCTTGCCGGGGTTGAGGATGCCCTTGGGATCGAGTTCGCGGCGCAGCCCGCGCATCACCCGCATGGAGGCGTCGCCGAGGAACCTGGGCAGGAACTCCTTCTTGGCCACGCCCACGCCGTGCTCGCCGGTGATGGTGCCCCCGAGCCGGATGGCCTCGTCGAAGATCTCGCGGAAGGCCTCGTGCACCCGGTGCATCTCGTCGGTGTTGCGCTCGTCGGTCAGGAAGGTCGGGTGCAGGTTGCCGTCGCCCATGTGGCCGAAGGTGCCGATGCGCAGCCGGTGCCTGCGGGCCACCTGGTCCACGAAGCGGATCATCCGGGCCAACTCGCTCCGGGGCACGGTGGCGTCCTCGAGGATGGTGGTCGGGGACACCCGGGCCAGCGCGCTGAAGGCCGAGCGGCGGGCCGAGGCCAGAGAGTTGGCCTCGGCCTCGTCGGCCGCGCGCCGGACCTCGCGGGCCCCGTTGGCCCGGGCGATCTCCTCCATCCGGGCGGCCTCTTCGGCGACCTGGGCGGGGTGCCCGTCGGTCTCCATGAGCAGCAGCGCCTCGCAATCCGGCAGGCCTATCTTCGCGAAGTCCTCCACGCAGCGCAGGGTGGTGCGGTCAAGGAACTCCAGCGTGCACGGGATGATCCGCGCGGCGATGATGTCGGAGACGGCCTGGGCCGCAGCGTCCATCGCGTCGAAGGTGGCCAGGAGCGTGCGCTTGGCCGCCGGCGGCGGGATGAGCCTCAGCAGCACCCGGGTGATCACGCCCAGGGTGCCCTCGCTGCCGATGAACAGGTCCTTGAGCGAGTAGCCGGCGACATCCTTGACGCACTTGTTGCCGGTGAAAAGCACCTCGCCGTCGGGCAGCACCACCTCCAGGCCCATGACGTAGTTGCGGGTGATGCCGTACTTGAGGCCACGCAGGCCCCCGGAGTTTTCGGCCACGTTGCCGCCGATGGTGCTGATCTTCATCGAGCCCGGGTCGGGCGGGTAGAACAGGCCGGCGGCGGCGGCGGCCTCGGCGATCCGGAGGGTGGTCGCGCCGGGCTCGGCCAGCAGGGTCAGGTTGGCCGCGTCCACCTCGAGGATGCGGTCCATGCGGGTCGTGCACAGGACGATGCAGCCGGGCACCGGGAGGGATCCGCCGCTCAGGCCGGTGCCGGACCCGCGGGTGACCACCGGGGTGCCGGTGCGATGGGCCAGTTGGAGCACCACCTGCACATCGGCCGTGGTGCGCGCGAAGACCACGCACCCGGGCCGCTGGTGCAGGGCTGCCGTGCCGTCGAACGCATAGACCAGCAGGTCCTCCTCGGCCGTCAACACGGCCTCGGGCCCCAGCAGGCGGACCAGTTCGGCGGGG
>JBIKMQ010000191.1:0-5219 GCA_044359215.1 Candidatus Chromulinivoraceae bacterium | reverse complement strand
GGGTTGGACTTCTCGCAGCCCAGCACCAGGCTCGGCACCTTGGTCGTCCGGCCCTGCGCCTGCGCCACGAACTGGTCGAGGCTGGTGCCCGAGCGGATCTCGCCGCCCGAGGCCAGCGGCGCGCCGGACAGCAGGTTGCCGGTCTGCGAGCTGTGGATGTTCCCCTTGAGCGCCTCGGCGTTGTAGAGGCCGCGAACGAACACGGTCTTCTGGCGGAAGTCGTTCAAGGGAGCCAACACCTGCCCCAGCTCCATCGAGGCCCCCTCGCCGCGGGCCCACCACTCCTTCGAGTGGAAGCCGTTGCCGGAGAAGAGCACGGCCATGCGGACGGGCGCCTCGCTGGCCGGGCGCTTGCCCGCTGGCGGCGTGTCGCCCCAGACCGTGAAGGACTCCATCCAGGGAAGGGCCATGGTGACGCCGACGCCGCGCAGGAACGCGCGCCGATTCAGGGAATGTTGAGGCATGGGAGCGTGGGGTTGGAGTCAGGGGTGGTCGGTGAAGATGGGGTCACTCGTCGACAGGCCGGTCGATGCCGCGAATCCTCTGGAACTGCGGGCTGGCGACGATCGTCTCGATGGCGGCGCCAACCCGGGCGTCCCGGGCGGAGAGCTTGCGCTGCAGGTCGGCCACGAGGGGCTCGTCGGACAGCAGCACGCCGCGGCCGAGCGAGTAGCCCAGCAGCTTGCGGCTGAACTGGCGCAGGAAGGCCTCCTTGCGCTGGTGCGAGAGATAATGCCGCAGGCCGGCCGCGCCCTCGAGGAGCGTGCCATCGGGGGCCTTGGCCCGGACGTCGATCGGCCGTCCGCCAAGATCCTTCTCGCGGAACCGGCCCACCGCGTCGAAGGACTCCAAGGAGAACCCATAGGCGTCGATGCGACGATGGCACCCCGAGCACTTGGGATCGGTGCTGTGCTTCTCGGTGAGTTGGCGGACGGTGAGCTGGTCGAGCGATTCATCCTCGGGCAGGCGAGGCACGTCCTTCGGCGGCTTGGGCAGCTTCTCGCCGAGGATCACCTCGCTGATCCAGTTGCCGCGCAGGATGGGGCTGGTGCGCGAGGCGCCCGACTGCCGGGCCAGCGTCGCGGCCTGTCCCAGGATGCCACCACGGCCGATGGACCGAAGACCCGAGACCCGCCGCCAGTCGTTCGTGCCGGAGAATCCGGTCGAGGAGACCCCGTAGAATCGGGCGAGGTCGGCGTTCAGGAAGGAATGGTCGGCATCCAGGATGTCGAGCACCGGCCCGTTGTTCTGGAAGAGGTCGGTGAAGAAGCGGACGGTCTCTTCCCGCATGGCCCCGCGGAGCCCGCGGAACTCGGGGAAATGCCGCTCGCTCTTCTCGTCGAGGCTCTCGAAGTCGTACAGGTGCAGCCACGCCAGCGCGAACTCGCCGGCCAGGCGGGAGACCTTCGGATCCTTCAGCATCCGTCGGACCTGCGCCCGCAGCACCTCGGGCCGGTGGAGGCGGTTGCGCACGGCGGCATCCATCAGCTCGGCGTCCGGCGTCGAGGCCCAGAGGAAGTAGCTCAACCGGGTGGCCAGCTCGAGGTCGCCGACCCGAGCGGCGGCCACCCCGGGGCCCGGTTGCTCGGCGCGGTACAGGAAGCTCGGCGACACCAGCACCCGCGCCAGCACGCCCCGGATGGATTCCTCGTGGGTCAGGCCATCGCCGCGGAGTCGCCCATAGAGTCCCTTCAGGGCGTCGGTCTCGGTCGCCGTCAACGGGCGCCGATAGGCCTTGGCCGCGAAGCCGACAAGCGCCTGAAGGTGGACCGGTTCGGTGTCCACCAGCAGGCGGCGGAACGCCTCGGCCCGCCGGCGGATCGGCTCGCCCATGGGCGTGAACGCGCTGGGATCGGCATCCTGGGTGGCGAATTGCCACAGCTGCTCGAAGGCGTCGACCAGCTTGAGGGCATCCTGGCTGACGTAGTGCAGCTCGGACCACAGGCGCTCCAGCTCGGCGGTCTCGGACGGGCCCAGCATGAGCCGGCGCAGCGCGTCGTCCTCGCGGTAATACAGGGTCAGGGTGACCACTTCATCCACCGGCACGATCTTGGTGTAGCAGAGGGCGGCCGGGAACAGCGCGCGGAACCGCTCCAGCGACGCGTCCCAACGGCGCCGCGCGGCACCCGCATCGGCCACCAGCACCGGCAGGTCCGACTGCATGGGCAGCTCGCCATCTGACCAGGTGCCTTTTCCGCCCTTCGCGCTGACCGAGCCCGCCACCAACGCCAGCGATTCCGGGCGCCGCGGCAGGATCTGCATCTGGACGCTGGCCTCTGGGCCCGCGGAGGCGTCGAGACCGGCCGTGGCGACCAACTCACCCCCGGCGGCCCATTCGGCCGGCAGTCGGATCTCGACCACCGACGGAGCCTTCACGCACAGGTCCATCGGGGCGACCCGGGGCCCGCCGACCGGGTGAGTCCCGAACAGCGACGGCTTGGGGCCCGGTCCGTTCTCGGCTGCGGTCCCGGCGAGAACCCCTTCGGCTTCCGGTTGCTGCAAGAGTCCGCGGAGCACCGCCCCGAGCAACGGCCCCTGGAGAGAGGTCCACTGCCGGCGCAGCACGGCGTCCGGGGACTCCTTGGCCACTCCCGCCGGCTCATCGGAAAACAACCGCTGCAGAGCCGCGGCCAGCCCGCGCTTTTCGTCGACCGAGGCGGCGGCACGCCAGCGGGCCAGCAACGACCCCTCGGGGATCGTGGTCTCCAGCGCCCCGCCACGGGCCTCGGGCTCGCTGAAGAAATGCCACACTGCCGGATGACCCAGCCGGTCGGCGTGCGGATTGCCCGCGAGGATTGACGGCGACACGTCGGCCGACAGGCTCCAGGCCTGTGTGGGATTCCGGGGGTCGGTCACTTGCAGGTCCACGCGGGTGAGGTCGCAGGAGTGGTTGCCGTCGCGCGGCCCCACCGACAGGCAGACCACGTCGCCCGGACCCACGGTGACCGTCGGGAACGGCCCGAAACGCATTTCCTTGTCTCCCTGCGACACACCCGAGGCCAGCGTCTGGCGGGTGGCCCCCCGACGCAGTTCCAGCGTCCAGCTCACCCCATTGCCGCACTCGGTGTGCGAGTGCTGCACCAGGCCCTCGACCCGGAAGGTGCCCGCCACCGGACCGCGCCACCCGACGATCACCCGGCGCGAGGGCGATGGGTGCACGGCGACGCTGTGCGGGCGCATCAATCCGGGCACGCGCACTTCCCGGTCGGACGCGTTGGCGGTGACGCTGAGCGCATCGGCGCCGGTCCACCCCTGGATGAACGCATAGCCCTGCGCGCTGTCCATCGGAGAGGTCAGGTGTCCCTCGATACGGGTGCCACCCGGGCGCATCCCCAGCGCCTCGAGCCAGGCGGCCAAGGCCTGCGGATCCAGGTTCCTGGATCGGGTCAGCGCGGTGAGCGCCTCGCCGGAGGGCACCTCGGTCAACCCGGCCGCGGCCTCCAGGCAGGCGCCCGCCTGGGCGAAGAGGGGCCCGCGCGCCTGATCCACGCGGCGGATCAGCGACCGCGCCCGGGCCAGCGGCACATCGGGGCGACCCGGGACGACCAATCGCGGATTCGACCACAGCGCGAGGTCCGATGCGGCGCCATCCCCGGCATCGGAGGCGACCAGGAAGGCGATCACCTCGCCGGAGGCGTCGGGCGCCGGGAGCTTGAGACGCAACTCGCGCGAGGCGGCCAGCGGCGATACCGGCACCTGCCAGGCGCTTGGACCGTCGCGCTTGCCGATGTGGCCCACGGTGGTGAAGCGCCAGACGGCCCGCTGCCACGACTCCACCACGCCCGCCACGGCGGGCCCCTCGCCAGGCTTGGCCTCGCGCCAACGGGCCCGGACCTGGTCCAGGAGCGGGGAGGCCTCGGGCGGCGCCGATGGGTTCAACGCGTCCCACAACCGGCCGAGGTAGCGGGCATTCAGGCCCCGGGCGGCGGCGAAGGCCTCGATGGCGCGTGCCCCCTGCTTCCGGGGTCCGCCGGCGGCCCGCAGGTCCAAGGTTGCGTCGAAATACTCCGCCAGGGGCAGCACCCCGCCGTCCCGCGTGTCGAAGCGGATGCCCTGGAGATTGACCGAGGTGCCCCCGCCGTTGCGGGTGTAGCGGCCATAGAACGCGCGGATGGCGGCGAGGCGCTCCTCGGTCCAGTCGCGCTGCGAGGTGCTCGGCGAGAAGGCCAGCCCGTCGGGCAGGAACACCGCGTGACGGGCCACCTCCTTGGCCGCATCGAGGTACTTGGTGACCAGCGACGGCGACATCACCAGCGACTGGCCCACGTTCATGAAGCCCTCGCCCGCAGCCGAGTCGACCGGGAACTCCCGGGCCGGGTCGAGCGTCTCCACGCCAGTCAGGTCGCGGATCGTGTGGGTGTACTCGGCGTTGGAGAGGCGGCGCAGCACCACCGGCCCGGGATCTCCGGCGTTCCGGCGGGCCCACCGGTCGAGCTGGGCGCGCACGCCGGACATCAACTGGTCGCGCGACCGCTCGTCCATGGCGGGCCGGTCCTTCGGGGGCATCTCACCCAGCGAGACCTGCTCGAGCACCTGCTGCCAGACCTTGGCCTCCGTCGCCCCGGCCGATGTCCGGACGAGGCGCTCGAGGTCGAGGTCGCCCTTGTGCTTCTCGGTGGAGTGGCATTCCAGACAGTGCGCCTCGAACACCGCACGGGTGCGGGCATCCAGCGCCTCGGCGGCATGGACGCGGGGGGCGACCAGCAGGACCGCCGCCGCGACGACCACCGCGCCCAGGCCGGCAACCACACCGGAACGCCTCACCGCCGGCGATTCCTCGCCGCGGGAACCCGGGTTCATCACGCCTCGTTTCATGTCATCCATGGACCGATTGCCGCCGCTGGTGCCGCCTCCCGACCCACCGCCCCTCAGATCCGGATGAAGAGCCGTTTCTTCCAGAGCCACCAGCACATCGCCCAGAAGAGGAACAACACGGCCGCCCCCTCGACCGCCGGGGCGTACACGCCGAACCGGTCGATCCAGAAGGTCTTGCCCAGGTGGGCGCGCAGGTTGTCCCGGAAGAAGCCGTCCCACAGATGGCTGGTCACGTACATGAAGATGGAATTCATGCCCACCACCTGCAGCGGGAAGGTCAGCCACGACTGCTTCAGCCGATCGGCCATCAGGTAGAACCCGGTGATGAGCAGGCAGCACCAACCGCCGCTGAAGAGCACCCATGACGGCGTCCAGATGCGTTTGACCACCGGGGCGATCCCGGT
>JBIKMQ010000190.1:0-5257 GCA_044359215.1 Candidatus Chromulinivoraceae bacterium | reverse complement strand
GTGGACCAGCCCACGGGAGTGGGGTCGGTACACCGAGCAGCAGAGCGCTCCCATCACGCTGGTGGCAGGCGGCCGCTACTACCTCGAGGCCCTGCAGAAGGAGGGCGGCGGCGGGGACAACCTGTCGGTGCGATGGTTGCGGCCCGACGGCGTCGACGAGGGGCCGATCCCCCTCGACGCGTTCATCGCCTGGGGCCTGAAGCCCGAGGCGCCCCGGATCTCCCTGCAACCGGTGCCGGCCACGGCCGACGAGGGCGGCGTGGCCACCTTCACGGTCGCCTTCGACAACCCGGGCGGGGCCGAGGTGCTGTGGCGGCGCAATGGCCAATTCATCCCGCAGGCCTCGGGGCCGCAGCTCCGGTTGGACCCCGTGCGTTGGGCCGACGATGGGGCCCTGTTCCAGGCCTTCCTCACCAACGCGCTCGGCACCACCCAATCGGTGGCCGTCGCCCTCACGGTGACCCCCGACGCCGTCGCGCCCGAGGTGCTTCGGGTCTTCAACCTCGGCCTGACCAACGTGGTGATCGAATTCAGCGAGGCGGTGACGGTCCCGACGGCCGCGGCACTCCCCGAGAGCTTCCGGATCGATGGAGGTGTGACGGTCCGATCCGCCTCCCCGGGGACCAGTCCGGGTCTGGTGGTGCTGGAGGTGGCCGGGATGGTCGAGTCCACCCGGTATCAGGTGTCGATCCAGGGCGTGCGCGACCTGTCGGCCCGTGCCAATCCCGTCGCGCCGGGGACCCGGCGGGAGTTCTTCACCGCCGACCTCGCGCCGGTGACCCTCGGGGGCAACGAGGCCCGTGCGACCACGGTGCAGTGGGTGGCCCGGGGCGGCTTCGACGTCTCGGTGCGCGGCGGGGACATCGGCGGCACCGCCGATTCCGCCGGACTGGCCGTCCAGCAACTCAAGGGCGACTTCGACCTGCGGGTACGCGTGGAGTCCTTCGCCGTCACCGACCCCTATGCGACCGCAGGCCTGGTGGTGCGTTCCAGCGAGGATGCCAATGCCACCTTCGTCGGCGCCTTCGCCGGTTCCCCGACGGTGGGATCGTTCTTCCGTTCCCGGCAGGGCACCGGTGCCAACGCGGCCCTGGCGGCCCCGCGCGGCGGCTATCCCGTCAATCATCCCCGGACCTGGCTGCGGCTGCGGCGAAGTGGCAGCGCGATGACCGGGTTCGGCTCGATGGATGGCACGAACTGGACGGTGCTGGGCTCGGCCACGATCTCGATGCCGGAGTCCGTGCCGGTGGGGTTGGCCGTCTCGGGCCGCGACACCAACGCGGTGACCGTGGCCCGGTTCCGCGACTACGGGTCCGTGACCGGTGCGGCCGAGGTGGGGTTCGAGCCACGACGCGAGGGACTGGGCCTCTCGAGCCGCCGGACGCGGATCGTCTTCAGCGAGATCCAGTACCGGCCGGGACCCGACGCCGGATCGTCGCCGCTGGAGTTCGTCGAACTCTACAATGCCGGTGACGTGTTCGAGGACCTGTCGCGTTGGAAGATCGCGGGCACGGTCCGCTACCAGTTCCCGGAGGGGTTCCGGCTGGGGGCGGGCCAGTTCGTGGTGGTGGCGAGAGATCCGGCCGCCTTGGCGGCGCGGCATGGGATCGGCGGGGTGCTGGGGCCGTACACGGGGAGTTTCAATGCCGATGGCGGCCCGCTGGAGCTGCGCGATGAGATGGATGCGATCAAGCTGCAGATGGAGATCGGCACGCGGGATCCCTGGCCGGTGGCGGCCGACGGTTCGGGCCATTCGTTGGTTCTGACCAACCCGAGCTACGGCGAGGCCGACCCGCGGGCGTGGGCCGCGAGCGCGGCCCGGGGTGGCAATCCCGGTGCGATGGACCCGATGCCGCCGGTCGATCCGGCGCGGAACGTGGTGCTCAACGAGGTGCTGGCGCACACGGACCTGCCGCAGGTCGACTCGGTGGAGTTGTTCCACCGGGGCCCCGGCACGGCCGATCTCTCCGGCTGCGTGTTGACCGACGACCTCCGGACCAACCGGTTCCGCTTTCCTGCGGGCACGACCCTCGCGGCGGGGGCGTTCCTGCAGCTCGACGAGCGGGCGCTGGGATTCCGTCTGAGTGCCGCCGGGGAGACCATCTGGTTGCTGAACGCCGACGGGACCCGCGCCCTCGATGCGGTTCGGTTTGGCGCCCAGGAGAACGGGGTGGCCTTTGGCCGCTGCCCGGATGGGTCGGACGACTGGCGTCGGTTGGAATCCCACACCCCCGGTGCGCGCAATGCGGCGCGTCGCCTGGAGTCGGTGGTGATCCATGAGATCATGTACCACCCGATCAGCGAGGACGACGCGGACGAGTTCATCGAACTCCACAACCGATCTGGCCAGCCGGTGGACCTGTCCGGGTGGCGGCTGGACGACGGGGTGGCGTTCACCTTCCCGACGGGATCGACGATCCCGGCCGGTGGGCAGGTGGTGGTCGGTCGCGACGTGGCCCGTCTGCGGGCCAATCATCCGGGCCTGAACGCGGCCAACAGCTTCGGGGACTGGTCCGGGTCGTTGCGCAACTCCGGCGAGCGCATCGCGCTGACCAAGCCCGACGTGATCCTCTCGACCAACGCGGTGGGCGAGGTGACCAGCGACACGATCCGCATCGTGGTTTCGGAGGTGACCTACCGGGATGCCGGCCGGTGGGGTCAGTGGTCCGGTGGCGGCGGCTCGTCGATGGAGCTGGTCGACCCGAAGGCCGACCCGACGCGGGCCTCGAGCTGGGCCGATTCCGACGAGAGCAACAAGGGGGAGTGGCAGCAGTTCAGCGTCACCGACGCCCTGCGCTTCGCGACCCAGCCGGCCACCCGGCTGCACCTGGGCATGCTCGGGGCGGGGGAGTGCCTGGTCGATGAGGTGGAGGTCCTCAACGGGGCCGGCACCGCGGTGCTCACCAATGGCGGCTTCGAGGTCGGCACGGGCACCGGGGCCTCCGGCTGGGCCGTGCTGGGCCACCATCGTCGCTCGCGGGTGGAATCGACCGGCGCCTTCGCCGGCAACCGGGCGCTTCGCGTGATCGCCTCCGGTGACCTGGACGCGGGCCGCAACTGCGTGCGGGCCCCCTTGTCGGGCAACCTGAACAACGGGTCGGTGATGACACTCCGCGTGCGGGCCCGGTGGGTGGCTGGCTGGCCGGAGATCCTGCTGCGCACGCGCGGCGGAGGCCTGGAGTTGGCCGCGCGCCTGCCGGTGCCCCGGAACCTGGGAACGCCCGGGGCTCCCAACAGCCGGCGGGTGCCCAACGCGGGCCCCTCCATCGACCGGGTGACGCACCGGCCGGCGGTGCCGGCGGCAGGGCAGCCGGTCGTCGTGAGCGCAAGGGTCGCGGATCCCGACGGCTTGAGCTCGGTGAGCCTGCGGTTCCGGGCCGTCGAGACGGCGGCATTTTCGTCGGTGGCCATGCGGGATGACGGAGCCGGGGGCGACGAGGTGGCCGGTGACGGCATCTGGTCGGCGACGCTGTCCGGGCGCAACTCGGGCGACCTCTTGCAGTTCGTGGTGGAGGCCTTCGACAATGCCGGGACGACGGCATCGACCGTCTTCCCGAGTGGTGCCGTGTATGCGGGCTTGGCCCAGGTCACGGGCGCAAACATCCGCTGGGGCGACCCGGTGCCGGCGGGGAGCTTCAACCACGTGCATGCCTGGCTGACCTCGGCGCAGAACACGCTGCTGAGCAACGGGCAGGATTCCCCGCTGGTGGGCGGCCTCGACAACACCTACCGCGACGCCACGCTGGTGCACGGCAACCTTCGGGTGATCTACAATGCAGGCATCCGACGCAAGGGCAGCCCGTTCACGGGGCAGGCCGACTACGCGCTGACGGTGCCCGGTGACGACCTGCTCCTGGGCACCCGAGACCGCGTGTACGGCCTCACCGGCAACGGTGGCGAGGAGGCGACCCGGATGCGCAACCAGATCGCCAACTGGATCGCCCGCCGGATGGGGCTCCCCTACCTCAACACGGCCTACATGCGGTTCTACCGCAACGGCACGACCTTCGGGTCGGTTTGTGAGGATCTTGAGCAGCCCAACAACGACTACGCCGAGGCCTGGTACCCCGAGGGCGGCGAGGGGGATTTGCGCAAGATCGCCTTCGCCTTCGAGTTCGACGATTCCGGCGGGTTCTCACCGACGGGGGCCGACCTGGCCGCCTTCCGCAATCCCAATGGCCAGCTCCGTCCGGCCCGCTACCGCTACAACTGGCAGGGGCGGCCCAGCGGCACGACGGCCAGCGACTTCACGCAGTTCTTCTCGCTGGTCACCGCGGCCAACGACCGGACCTCCAACTTCGTCCCCAACCTGCTGAATGTCGCCGACATCGACCAGTGGATGCGGACCTTCGCCCTCGATGGATGCCTGGGCAACTGGGACACCTGGGGCACGGGCAACTCGCAGAACAAATACATCTACGCCCAACCCGGCGGCCGGTGGCGCATCCTGCCCTGGGACATGGATTGGGTCCTGGGCGTGGGCGACGCCACCAACCGGCGCCTCTTCGGCGGCAATGACGCCGCGGTCAACGTGATGTTCGACACGCCGACCTTCCAGCGCATGGCGTGGAGGGCCTACCAGGGCGCGGTGGCCGGACCGTTGTCGGTTGCCGAATACCAGCCGCAGTTCAACGCGCGCACGGCGGCACTGGCCTTCAACCAGGTCACCGGAGCCTCGTCCCCGTCGGCCATCGCGACCTACCTCAACGGCCGGAGAACCTTCCTCAACACCCAGATCCAGGCGGCAGACGCCAAGGCCTTCGCCATCACCAGCAACGGGGGAGCCGACTTCACCTCCTCCACGGCGGTGGCGGTGATCGACGGCACGGCCCCGTTTGCGGCGGCGGCCATCGAGGTCAATGGGGTTCCGATGCCGCTCGAGTGGACCTCGTTGCAGAACTTCCGGCTTCGGGTCCCGCTGACCTCCCGCACCAACCAACTGAACCTGGTGGCCGTGCGGGCCGATGGAACACCCATCTCGGGCCTCACCGACTCGGTCACCGTGAGGTACAACGGGTTGATCCAGGCGGAGGCCGACTTCGTGGGCATCCACGAGATCCACTACAACCCCGCCGAACCCGGTGCCTCCTTCGTGGAGCTTCACAACCGCTCGTTCTCAAGCTCCTTCGACCTGTCGGGGGTCCGTCTGAACGGCGTGGGTTACGAGTTCCCCGAGGGGGCGGTGATTCCCCCGGGGGGCTATTGGGTGCTGGTGCGGAACCGGGCAGCCTTCGCGCTGGCCTACGGGGCCGGGGTG
>JBIKMQ010000189.1:0-5258 GCA_044359215.1 Candidatus Chromulinivoraceae bacterium | reverse complement strand
CGAGCCGGCATAGAGCGGGTGCTGGCCGGCGCCGGAGTAGTTGCAGATGGCGAAGGCATCGACCTCGAAGCGGGTGAACCCGGCGGGGAGGACCACGTCCTGCAGGAGGGGACCGGCTTGGCCGTCGACGCCCATGCGGAGGCGGGCGGTGCGATCGGTGGCCGTGTAACGCAGCTCGAAGCGGTGACGCCGACCCGGCTCGAGCGTGACGAAGCTGTCGGCATAGCCCCAGGGCAGGCGCCCGTCGGACGGGATGATCACCGGGGACACCGAGGCCGAGACGGCGCCCGCCTCGCCGAACCAGGTCCACTCGACGGTGTTCCTCGGCCCGGGGAAGGCTCCCCGGGAGTAATTCGTGGCCAGCACATCTGCCCGACGGATCAACCCGGCCGCGATCTGGAAGGTGCCGGGCTGCCCTGGCAGCACCCCGACCGCATGCGAGCCGAGGGTCAGGTCGAAGGCGAAGCCGAAGTCGTGGGATGCCGTCAGCGGCGAGGGCAGGGGGAGGGCGAAGAACCCGTTCGGCCGGCTGGAATCCCAGTCCACCTTCAGGCGCTGGCCCACAGGGTCCCAGGCGAAGGGGGCTCCGTCGCCCCATACGGTCCAGCCCCGGGTCTCCGGCGGCGTGTCGAAGGTCTCCTCGACGGTCGCCGCCCCGACCGGGCCGGCCGATGCCCCACCCGCCGCCACGGCCAGGGCCGTGGCGGTGACGAGCGATCGGATGCGGACTGGGAGCTGGGGGACCATCGACAGGGGGCGCCTCGTTGGGAATGGCCGACTAGAACGGGCAATGTCGGCAACCGCTGCCGCAACAGTGGCCCCGGCGCAGGTGGAAGGCACGGGTGAAGACCACCCGCCCATCCTTGGTGAGGTAGGTGTCCGGCCCGGTGTCCGGACTGTCCTGGACGGGCCCAGGCCCTGAGGCGCATTCGGCGCACAGGCAGTGCCGGCCCCGGGAGGCGGCCGGGATGCGCTCCAGCACCTCGCCTGGAATGGAGACCGATTCGCACCAGCAGCGCCCCGGCGAGGGATCGCCCCCACCCGCCCGGGCGCAGGCGTTGGCGCCGCCGCACAACGGGCAGACGGAATCGTCGACGGTGGGCCGGGTTGCTGCCGGGATCGGCCCGAACCCAAGGGCATCGGCACCTGGCATCCTGCGGTCGCTCACGGGTGCCTCCGGGCGATGCGGCGACCCAGCCATCCGGTGACCAGAGCCGAGGCCATCAACCCCCACGTCCCGGGTTCCGGAACGGTGGCCACCAGCGACAAGGCGTCGATGTCGGCCTTGCCGGTCAGGACATCGATGCGGACGAACGAGGCCTCGCTCAGCGCCACCGCCTTGCCGGTGGCGTCCAGGGCCCAGTCGAGGTCGAAGGCTGCGCCGCCGGCCGACCCCCGATACAACCCACGAATCTGTTCCTGCGTCTTGCCGGCGAAGTCCGCCGGTTGGAGGGACAGGCTCATCGGGATGCCGAAGTCCCCGGAACCGTCGGTCGGGTGGTAGTGGTCCACCTTCGGCGCCCGGGCCGGGTCGATGACATACCAGGTGGAGCCGTCGGCACTCACGCTGAGGCGCTGGGTGCCCGGGTTGGGATTGAAGAGCGATCCGTCGGTGGCCGGCGCGCCGATGGGGTTCCAGTTGGCGTCGAACTCGTTGGTCATCAGGAAGCCCGTGCTGCCGAAGACCGTGAAGTCGAGGCCGAACGGATTGCCGGCGGCGTTGCGGATCGGGGTGTCCCACCGAAGGGTCAACGAGCCGCCGGTGCCGATGCTCACGAGTTGCTCGCGGGTGTAGGGCGGGGTGAAGGGCGTCACCGGCCCCCCGAAGTCCCCCGGGGTCACGCGGGAGGGCGCGCCCAGGGCGGCGGCGGCGTTGGTGTAGCCCGGGGAGAATCCGGTGCCGGGTCGGTAGTCGACGACCGTGGAGGGGTGCTGCGCCTCCAGGTGCGGGGTGGCGAGGATCAGGCCAAGCAAGGCGGCGGAGGCGGCCCGGAGGGGCCCGGGGTTCAGGCAAGCGGTCGTGGGCCCGCTCGATGGCGGTTGGATCGGCGACGGACGTTGGGTGGGTTTCGGCATGGTCTCTGGTCACGGCAATCGCCCGCCGGGTTCCACGGCGGGCGGGTTGGGTCAATGGAGACCAGGCCGGAAATGGAGGCGCGCACGCCCCGGACCTCCGGTGAAACACCGGGTGCCTGAAACGAAAACGACGCCATCCATCCACCGGCGAAACAGGGAATGAAGGCGTCAGACATTCTGGAATGTTCCCACGCCGGCAAACCGGCCGGCATGGCTGGCCTCATCCTTCGCTTGGCGGCGAAGCGGTCCGGGCACGAGGCCTGGACCCGACGAGCACCCTTGGCGCGATATCCTGACTCCAGGCTTCGATCCTCTCCCCCGCCTTCCCGGACTTGCGTCCAGTGGCTGTCTCGTTCGACCAGGGGGGTTGTAGCCTGATACAGTGGCGCAACCGTCGCCGATTCCCACGGCGTTCCCGCACTTCCAAAGGTGTTTTGATGATGGGCACGGCCTGCGTCGGCCGGCCCGTTCAAAGAACGCGGCCTAAAGACCCGAATCATTCCGGCAAATCAAGCGCCAATCCGGCTGGACCGGAAAATCGCGCATTCCGACTGGAAAAACCCACGTGCCGGGGCAAGGTCCGCAGCCTTCGGCCGACCGGCATCGGGACGGCCGTCGAGGCGCCGATCCCATGGAGTCGAACCCCGGAATCCCATCCCCCCAACGTCGTGAGTTCCTCACCGGAGCCGCCGCGTGCACCGTCGGTGCCTGCTGTGCGGCCGTCCCGATGCTGTCCGGCCTGGTCGCCTGGCTCGATCCGCTGGCGCGGGGTTCGGGCGGCGGCGACTGGATCCAGGTGGCCGAACTGCCTTCCGTGCCTGCCGATGGCACGCCGGTGCGGGTCTCGGTCATCACTTCCCGGACAGACGCGTGGACCCGGGAGTCGGCGGTGCCGGTCGGGGTCGTGTACCTGCGCCGCACCGGCCCGGCGGAGGTCGTCGCGCTCCATTCGGTGTGCCCGCATGCCGGGTGCTTCGTCGACTACCAGGTCGACCGCAGGGCGTTCTTCTGCCCCTGCCACGACAGCACCTTCGCGGTCGACGGGTCCATCAACGATCCCCGGTCCCCGAGCCCGAGGCCCATGGACACCCTGGCCGTCGAGGTGCGGGGTCAGGCCGTGTGGCTGCGGTTCCAGAATTTCCGTCCGGGCATCCAGGCGAAGGTGGCGCTGACATGAAGAAGCTCATCGACTGGATCGACCAGAGGACCGGCCTGCAGGGACTGCTGCATGAGGTGCTCTTCGAGCGGATCCCGGGCGGTGCCCGGTGGCGCTACGTGTGGGGCAGCACGCTGAGCTTCTGCTTCTTCGTCCAAATCCTCACCGGGGTGGTGCTCTGGATGGCCTACAGCCCCAGCGCCCACTCGGCCTGGGAGAGCGTGTACTACATCCAGCACGAGATGACCGGCGGATGGTTCCTCCGGGGCCTGCACCATTTCGTGGCGCAGGCCATGCACGTGCTGCTCGTGCTCCACCTGCTGCAGGTGATCATCGACGGTGCGTACAAGGCGCCCCGCGAGGTGAACTACTGGTTCGGCATCGTGCTGCTGATGCTCACCCTGGGCCTGGGTCTGACCGGATACCTGCTGCCCTGGGACCAGAAGGGTTTCGGGGCGACCAAGGTGGCCACGAGCCTCATGGGCATCGTCCCGGTCATCGGCCCGTCGCTGCAGAAGCTGGTGGTCGGCGGCTCGGACTATGGCCACCACACGCTCACCCGATTCTTCGCGCTGCATGCCGGGGTGCTTCCGGGCCTGATGATCGCGGCCATCGCCGCCCATGTGGCGCTGTTCCGGCGCCATGGCATCACCGCCAAGCAGCCGTACCGGAAGCCCGAGGCGCGGTTCTGGCCCGACCAGGTCCTGATGGACGGCGTGGCCTGCCTGGCGGTGCTAGCGACGGTCGTGTACCTGACGGTGCGTCATCACGGCGCCGAGTTGCATGCCCCGGCTGATCCCACCCAGCCGTTCAATGCGGCCCGCCCCGAGTGGTATTTCCTGTTCCTGTTCGAGTTCCTGAAGCTCGATTTCCTCACCCAGTGGTTCGGCCACCATGGCGAACTCGTGGGCGCGATCGTCATCCCGGGCCTGGTGATGGGCGTCCTGGCTGCCATGCCCATCCTCGGCAATTGGCGGCTTGGACACCGGTTCAACCTCGGTTTCCTGGGGGCGATCCTCGTCGGGGCCGTGCTGCTGACCGTCCAATCCCTGCGCAGTGACGCCGCCAACCCGGGTTTCCAGGCGGCCGTGGCGCAGGCGCGCACGGAGGCCGAACGGATGGTCACCCTGATCCAGGCCGCCGGAGGGATTCCCCGGGATGGCGCAGCCTCGTTGCTCAAGCAGGATCCGGCAACGGTCGGCCCGAGGCTCTTCGCCCAGCATTGCGCTTCGTGCCATCGCTATGGCGGACATGACGGGCTGGGCATCGTGTCGGCCGAGGCCCCGAGCGCCCCGGACCTCCGTGGATTCGGGTCCGCCACGTGGCTCCGGGGCCTGCTCCAGGCCGACACCATCACCAACAGCGCCTACTACGGGGGCACGAAGTTCCGGGCCGGCAAGATGGTGCGGTATGTGCGCGAGAAGTTGCCCAAGCTGCAGGCCTCGGAGCCCGGGGCGCTCGAGGCGATGATCGCGGCGGTGGTCGCCGAGGCCGACCTCCCGGCCGACCGGGCGGGTGCCGCCGCCCTTGCCGGGGTGGTCGAGGCGGGCCGCCGGCACGTGACCACCACCTTCGGTTGCACCGATTGCCACGCCTTCCGGAAGCCCGATGAGGAGGCGACGGCGCCGACCCTCACCGGCTGGGCCTCGCGCGAGTGGATGGTGCGGTTGGTCGGCGACCCGACCCATGCCGACTTCTACGGCTCGAGGAACGACCGCATGCCGTCCTACCTGAAGGAAGGCCGGCTCACGGAGCGGGACATCGGCCTCATCGTCGACTGGATCCGCGGCGACACCGACCCGGCGCGCTGGCTCACTGGCCCCGCGGCGATGGCAACCAACGGGGTGTCCGCCGCTCGGCGCTGAGGCGATCTGTGGACGGCCGGTCCGCCGGTGCCGGCCCACGGGCCGGGCTGGAGAGCTGTGTCGGCGATGGAGCCTTGCGGTCCTGCGGGGTGTCGTGCATCCCGGGCGTGGACGCGGAGACGGGGCCTGTGCTTGGGGCTTCCGTTGCGGGCCGCCAAGGC
>JBIKMQ010000188.1:0-5259 GCA_044359215.1 Candidatus Chromulinivoraceae bacterium | reverse complement strand
CAGGCGGCGCCGTTGCGCGAGGCCTTCCGAGCCCATCTCGCGCCCGAGCAGATCGCCTGGCTCGACGAGTTGATGCCGCTGCACCTGTCCTGGATCGAGGGCCGCCGCCTCAAGCTCACCTACGTCGAGCCGGATCCCGACCTCGACCCGGAGGAGATCCCCGGGCCCGAGGCCCAGGTGAAGCTCACCGAGTGCCTGCCGCTCAAGACGCACCCGACCGTGGGCGAGGACGCCATCCCGGTGCGCCTGGCCCTGCAGGCCCCGGACGGCAAACGCCTGGAGGTGGTCTCGGACTTCCCGCGGTGGCGCGAGACCACCTATCCCAAGCTGCGGTCCCAGTTGCGGGCCAAGTACCCCGGATTCGCCTGGCCCTGAACGGGCCGCGGCCGAGATTCAATGCACGGGTCCGGCCCGGCTCACGGCGTGGCCCGACGGTGGACCTTGTGGATGGCGGCCTGGTCGGTGGGTTTGATGATGATCTCGTCGATGTTCACGTGCGGCGGGCGCGAGGCCATCCAGAGCAGCGTCTGGGCGATGTCCTCGGCCACGAGAGGCTCCACGCCCCGGTAGACCTGCGCGGCCCGGGCCGTGTCGCCCCGGAAGCGGACGTCGGAGAACTCGGTGAGCGCCATGCCCGGATCGAGCGAGCCGACGCGGATGCCGGTGCCGTTGAGTTCCAGGCGCAGGGCCTGGGTGATGCTGCGCTCGGCCGCCTTGACCCCGCAGTAGATGGCCCCTCCCTCGTAGGCCTGGTGGCCGGCGATCGAACCCAGGTTGAGCAGGCTCGCCCCGGCATGGTGCGGCAGCAGCGGCAGCATCGCCCGGGTGACGCGGGCCAGGCCCAGCAGGTTGGATTGCACCATCGCCTCCCAGTCCTCGTCCCGGCCGGTCGCCACGGGATCCAGGCCATGAGCCCCGCCGGCGTTGTTGACCAGCACGTCCACGCGCGGCGTGATCGAACGGACCCGGGCGACGAAGGCCTCCACCGACGCGGTCGAGGCCACGTCGAGAGCCATGGACTCGGCGCGCGCCCCGCCCGTCCGGCAGCGTTCCGCGACCTCGGCCAGGCGGTCCAGTCGTCGCGCCCCGAGGATCACCCCGGCGCCCACCCCGGCGAAGGCTTCGGCCGTCGCCGCGCCGAAGCCGCTCGAGGCCCCGGTGATCACCACCCATCGTCCCTTCCAGTCCATGCCTCACCGTAGGCGGTCGGGCCGGCCGGCGACAATCCCTCCAAGGGCCGGGCAGGGGACCAGCCCCGAAAGAGGGCTGGGGCTGGGCACCCATCGGGCCGGGTTTGGGGAATAGTCCCCAGGGGCCGTTCGCCCACCATCGGCTTCCCGGACACCCTGGGCCCCGTTCCCCGTGAACCCGGGCCACGTCCTGCCCATCGGGATGGGGTGGCGCTCATGGACGCATCGGTGGGGTTCCGGGATCAACGGTTGGCACATTCCTTGCAAAGAATTTTTGGCCCCGAAGTCACCTTGGGTGTCTGGGGCGCGGACGGGGAACCCTGCGGATGCTTTCCCGGTCGCCGTTGAGTCCAGTCACCGCTCTCATCGTGAACATCGCCATTCATCCATCGATCCCGATGGCCTCGTGGGCCCGGTCCCCGGAGGCACCCGCGGTGGTGGAGGTCCCTTCCGATGCGGAGATTGTGCGCGCGGTGCGTGAGGGCGACGCGGACCGGTTCGGCGAACTGGTCCGTCGGCATCAGGCCCGGCTCTTCGCCCTGGCCCGGCGGTACCTGCGCCGTGAGGAGGATGTGGCGGATCTGGTGCAGGAGGTCCTGATCAAGGCCTTCTCCCGGCTCGACAGTTGGCGCGGGGACGCACCCTTCGAGCATTGGCTCATGCGCCTGGCCACCCGCGCCTGCCTCGATGCCTTGCGCAGCCGGCGGCGACGCCCGGAGGACTTGCTCAGCGACCTTTCGGCCGAGGAATCCGACTGGCTCGACCGGCACGCCGCCGCTCCCGGTGATGGCGACCACCGGGCCGACGCGGCCCGCAGCCTCGTCCGTCGGGTCTTCGAGCATCTCAGCCCGGCAAACCGCATGGTCCTCACCCTGCTCGAATTGGAGGATCGACCGGTGAAGGAAATCGCCGCGATCACCGGGTGGTCCGAGACGCTCGTCAAGGTGAGGGCTTTCCGGGCCCGGGCGGAGATGAAGCGCATCGTGGCGAGGTTCCGCCCCGACACCTACCTTTGAGGGCCTGCCGATCGCCCGGTCGATCGCCCGGTGCGATCCGCATCGTGCCGGCGCCATTCCGGGCACCGGTGCCCCTGGGGTTTCTCCTGTTTCCAGCGGCGGGACGGCAGCCTATCGTAACCCGTCCTCCGGGTTGCGCGTCGACTGGGGGGTGATGTGCCGCATGGACAGCGAAAGGCTTCTACAGACCCTGCTTCGGGCCGCCAGATCCGGGCCGGCACCCGCTGGCGATGCGCCTGAGGGCTTCGACGAGCGGGTGATGCGGGCCGTGCGTCGGGGGCGTCGCGACCAGGCGCTCGAGACCTGGGCATCGGGCCTTTGGCGGGCGGCGCTTTCGAGCGCCGGGATTGCCGGCCTGGTGGGTGGGGCCGCGATGTTCCTGGCCGTCCTCGGGGATGCCGCGGCGTTTCCCGACCGCGACGATTCCCCGGGCATGATGGCGGACGAGTCGTCCATCGACGAGTTGCTGATCCACGACCTGGAATCGGGGGACCTCCTGTGACAGGACTCCGGATCGTCCTGGCGGCCTTGGTCATCTTCGCCGCCGGGGTGCTCACCGGGGGAGCCGGTGTCGGACTGGCCGGTCGCCTGCGGCGTGATCGGTCTCCCGGAGGCGTCGGCAGCGGCAGCAGCGTGGTTCCCGGCATGGTGGCTCCGATGCCTGCGGTTTCTCCGGTGCCCACCCAGGGGCGCTCCAACGGGCTGTCGGCTTCCCTTGCGCGGCCGCCCGGCCGTGCCCAGATCGAGGCGATGGCCCGGTGGTCCCGGGAACTCGAACTCGAGGCCTCCCAGCGTCAGCGCATCGACGCGATCCTGGAGCGGGCCGGTGTCCGCCTCCGCGACCTGTGGCAACCGGTGGCGCCCCAGGCACGTGCGGAGATCGACGCCGCCCGCCGGCAACTCGAACAGACCCTCACCCCGGAGCAGCGCCAGCGATGGAACGAGGTCCGACGCCGGCGTGCCAGCCCCAGGCCGCAACCCGCACCCTGAACGTCGGGCGCCTGATTTCGGGGGTTTTTGGGGTTCGGGGTCGATGCCTTGCCGCTTCCGCGGGACGACTATACCTTCCCCAGCCATCATGGACTCGAGCCACTCTCCGTCGTCCGAACCCGTGGCCCGTGCGCTCGAGGGCGTGCCGGCTTCCCGTCCCGGTGACCCAGTCTCCACGCCGCCGGTGATCGCCCCGCCCGGTCCTTCGATCCCGCCGCGCTCTCCCCACGACGGTCCATCGTCCCAGCGCCCGCCGCAGCCCCCCGTTCCCCCCAGGCCGCCCGCCGCCCGTGGCGGTGGCGGTGGCGGTGGCTGGAAATGGGCCGCCATCGGCCTCGGTGTCTCCTTCGTCCTGGTCACGGTATGCCTCGTGGGATGGATCTTCGCCAAGTCGGACCTCAACTGGTCCCATCATCATGCCACCCGCTCCCCGGGTGCGTCCGAATTGCATGAGACGCTGATCCGGGATGCCGACACCGAGGACAAGGTGGCTGTCATCGATCTCCAGGGCGTGATCAGTGGCGAGATCCTCTCCGACATCGGTGCGTCGCTGGTGGACCTTGTCGCCGACCAGTTGGAGCGTGCCGCCGTCGAGGGAGTGGCCGCCGTCGTCCTCAAGGTGGATTCCCCGGGAGGTGAAGTGCTCGCCAGCGACGAGATCTACCTGCTCATCGACAAGTTCCAGAAGGAGCACGAGATCCCGGTGGTCGCCTCGATGGGCTCGCTGGCGGCCTCGGGCGGCTATTACGTCAGCGCCCCCTGCCGGTGGATCGTGGCCAATGAGCTGACGATGACCGGAAGCATCGGGGTGATTTTCCACAACTACAACTACCGGGGCCTGATGGACAAGGTGGGCGTCCGTCCGGACATCACCAAGAGCGGCAAGCTCAAGGACATGGCCAGCGGCGAGAAGTCCCCGGACGAGGTGCTGCCCGAGGAGCGGGCCATCCTCCAGGGCATGATCAACGAGAGCTTCGCCAAGTTCAAAGACGTCATCCGTTCGGGGCGCAACCATGCGGCGGAGCTGAACCAGAAGGATGGCGTCGCCGATGGCCGGCGTCTGGCGGCCAACTGGACCGAGTATGCCGACGGGCGGATCCTCTCCGGTCAGCAGGCCCTCGACCTCGGGCTTGTCGACGAGTTGGGCAACTTCGAGGTGGCCTTCCAGCGGGCGCTGAAGCTTGCCGGTCTGGAGCAGGCCAGGCTGGTCTCCTACCAGCCGCAGTACCGCTTCCCCGGATTCCTGTCGCTGTTGGGGCAGGCGAGGGCCGGGGCTGCCGCTCCGGTGAGGGTCGACCTGGGCCTGCCGCTGTCGTCGCGTCTCCCCGAGGGCCGGCTCTACTTCATGTCGCCGCTGCACCTGCGCTGAGTGCTCCCGGCCCGGCCGACGGCGTGGGCTCGACAGCGGGACGGGGCTCCATTGAGATGGGGCCCATCCTATGGCGCAACGCACGCTCCTCATCGGCATCGATTCCGGCACGCAATCCACCAAGGCCCTCGTCGTCGACGCGGTCTCCGGCCGGGTGCTCGGAGAGGGGGCGGCGCCGCACCGGCTCATCTCCGGACTTCCCGCCGGTGCCAAGGAGCAGGACCCTGCCCAGTGGATCCGGGCCACGACGCGGGCCGTCCAGGCGGCGCTCAAGGCGGCCAAGGCCCGTGCCTCCGAGGTGGTGGCCATGGGGGTGAGCGGCCAGCAGCACGGCTTCGTTCCCCTGGATGCTAAGGGGCGGGTCATCCGGCCTGCCAAGCTGTGGTGCGACACGGTCACGGCCCCGGAGTGCGCCGAGATCACGGCGGCGCTGGGTGGCCCGAGGAAGACGGTCCAGGCGCTGGGCAACGCCGTGCTGCCCGGATTCACGGCCTCGAAGATCCTGTGGCTCAAGCGGCACGAGCCCGAGAACTTCGCCCGCCTCGCCACCGTGCTGCTGCCGCACGACTACCTGAACTTCTGGCTCACCGGCGACCAATCGATGGAGTACGGCGACGCCTCCGGCACCGCGCTCATGGACGTGCGCCGCCGGAAGTGGTCACCGGCGGTCCTGCGGGCCATTGATCCCGAGCTC
>JBIKMQ010000187.1:0-5271 GCA_044359215.1 Candidatus Chromulinivoraceae bacterium | reverse complement strand
GCCCTCCAGCTCGAGCAGGAACATGTAGGGCGACGGGTTGATCGAGCGGACGGCCCGGTAGATCTCCATCGGCGAGGCCTTCACCGGGGCGCTGAAGCGCTGGGAGCCCACCACCTGGATGATGTCGCCCGAGCGGATGAACTGCTGGGACCGGACGACGTTGGCCAGGAACTGCTCGCGCGGGGTGTTGGAGACGAAGGGGGCATCGGGGGCCGCGGGCTCGAGGGTGACCGCGCGGCTCTCCAGGGGCTGTTCCAGCAGCGCCACCAGCCGGTCGATCTCCGAGACCGCGTCGTCATAGGCTTCCGCCGGGTTCCCCCCGGCGGGCACCACGGCATGGACGATCACCGTCAGCGTCTGTGCCACGCGGTCGAACACCAGCACCTGGTCGGCAATCAGGAAATACAGCGTGGGGGTGCCCAGCTCGTCCCTCGGCGGACGGGGGACCACGGGCTCCACGTCGTGGATGAACTCGTAGCCGATGAACCCCACCGCCCCGCCGGTGAAGCGCGGCATGCCCGGCACCGGCACCGGTACGAAGCCGGAAAGCACCGACTCGACCACCGCGAGGCCGTCGCGGACGACCTTCTCGCCGGGTGCGCCCGGCTGCGGGGAGACCCGGTAGGCGTCGACCACCCGGCCCTGCTCGATGACCTCGACGCGATCGCCGGACTGGCGGATCACCGACCGCGGCCCGCAGCCCACGAAGGAATAGCGGCCCAGGTGCTCGCCGCCCTCGACCGACTCGAAGAGGAACGACTCGCCCTGGCCGCGGAGCTTCCGGTAGGCGGACAAGGGGGTTTCGAAGTCCGCGAGCAGGCGGCGGGCGACCGGGATGCAGTTGCCCCGGCGGGCCAGCGCCGCGAACTCTTCTCGGGTCGGCGTGTCCATGACGGGGGGATCGTAGGCCAAAACCCGGGCCGACCAGAAGCCCGAAGCACGGCCGGCCCGGAAACCGCGATGGAAACTGCTCGCCCCGGAACCACGCCTCGGGTTGTCTCTGGCCCCAGATGCCCTCGTCCGAGGCCCAACGTCCTGGTGATGCCCTGTCGCCACGCCAGATCGAGTGCCTGGGGACTCCGCTGACGGTGACCGACCATCCGGGGGCCCTGGCGTTGTGCCGGCACCTGGCGGCCGGACCGACCCCGGCGGCCGTGGAGTTCTGCAACACCCAGATCGTCACCCTGCGACGGTCCGACCCGGCATACCGGGAGACCAGCCGGTGCTTCGATCGGTTCATCCCCGACAGCACTCCCCTGCTCTGGTTGCTGAACCGGGCCGGGGCGGGCCTCAAGGACCGGGTCTACGGGCCGGCCTTCTTCCGGCACGCGCTGACGCACAGCCCATCCGACCTGACCCATTACCTGCTCGGCGGCTCGGAGGCCTGCGGTCGGGCGCTGGCCGAACGCTTCACCGCCCTGAACCCCGGCCTCCGCATCGTGGGCTCCTTCCACGGCCGATGTGATGCCGGGGGATTCCTCGGCGCGGACGACGCTCGGGTGCTCGAGGAGCTGCGCAGACTCCGGCCCGACTGCCTCTGGGTGGGTCTGGGCACACCGAAGCAGCAGCGCTGGATCGCCCGCGTCAAACCGCTGCTGGAGCACGGGGTGCTCCTCTCGGTGGGACAGGCCTTCGACGTCAACGCCGGCCTGAGACCGGACGCGCCGGACTGGATGCAACGCCTCGGGCTCACCTGGCTCCACCGGCTGGCCTCGGAACCCCGCCGGTTGGCCGGCCGATACCTGAAGCACAACTCCCAGTTCCTGGCCTACCTGCTGTGGGACACCCTCTGCGGCCGTGTGTTCGCGGCCGGGCATGCCGGGACGCAGCAGGCCGATCCCACGGTCAAGGCCGGCCCACCCCGATGATGTCCTCGGCGCGCAGCAGGCGCGCGGAAGCCGTCCGGCAAAGGCCCAGGAACGTCTCCTCGGCCAAGGTCAGCCGCCGGGAGCGCCAGTGGATGGCACCCCAGTCCCGCCGGACGCTCCGGAGACCCAGAGGCAAGGCGACCAGCGATCCGTCCCTCAGTTCGGATTCCGCGACCCAGGGGGCGAGGATTCCCACGCCAAGGTTGATCTTCACCAGTTCCTTGAGCGCCTCGAAGCTGCCCATCTCGATCACGGAGTTGAGGGTGACTCCCTCGCTGCGGAAATGGCTGTCGACAATGCGCCAGGTCAGGCTGTGTTTGCCGTAGACCACCATGCTCTGGCGGGGGATTTCGGCCGGCGGCACCGAATGCGCCCGGGCCCAGGGATGATTCGGTGCGGCGATGAAGACCAATTCGTCCGAGAACAGGGGGGCGAACTGGAGACGATCCTCGGACTTGTGCTCCAGCGTCAGGGCCAGATCGGCCCGGTTGGCCTCGATCATCCCGACGGCCATGGCGGAGTCCGCCACCTCGACGCTGATGAGACTCTGGGGGAAGCTGTCCTTGAACTCCCTCAATACACTCGGCAGCAGGTAGGCGCAAAGGGCCGCCGGGGCGACGAGGCGCAATCGGCCGGTTCCCCACTTGCCCAGGCGCTCGAGCCCGGCGCGCGCGAGGGACATCTCCTCAAGCACCCGCTCGGCATGGACCAGCAGCTGCTCACCGGCCTGGGTCAGGGAAACCTTCTTGCCCAGCCGGTCCAAAAGGCGACACCCCACGTCCGTCTCCAGCGACTTCATGGAATGGCTGACCGCCGACTGGGTGAGGAACAGCTCGCGGGCCGTCTGCGTGAAGCTCCCGGTACGCGCGAGGATCGAGAACGCGTGGAGTTGCCGGCTGTCGAGGGGGGCGTTCATGCGGGAGACGGACCGATCCGACCCATGAACCGTTGACAGCAGTTGACGTGCCGTTCTGTCGTCATGACGCCGACACGCACCCGGCGACGGGTCCAAAAACCCGCGGCGAAGGTCTCCGACGGGGTGCCACCCCCGGGGGCTATCTCTGGGTCAGTCCCCGGAACCTGTCGGTCCGGAAGGGCGAGGCGGGCAAGCCCTCTCCGTTGACCAGGTTGAGGACCGGGAAGTCGTCCCAGCCATACCGGACGTGGAGCGGGTGCGACACCTGCGGCGCGCTCAACCGGACGCTGGAACCCGAGATCTCCGATGCGGTGGCCCAGTGCCAGACGCCGTCTTGGCCGGCCAGGGCGAACCCCTTGGGCGCGGCCCCGTCCGAGGTCTTGAGGCAACAGGCATGGTTGAAGTTCAGCACCAGGGTCGAGCCCGAACGCCCCATGGAGGCATAGGTCGGGCCGCTGGATTCCACCGCCTGGCCATAGGCGATGGTCCTGGCCAGCAGCGCCAGGCGCGCGCCCACCGGGGCCTTCTTGGCGGGGTGGATGTCGTCCTTGTCCCCGGCATCGGTGATCACGGCGACGCCGACGCGGGGCAGCGTCTTGGCCGCGTGGCCCTGCGCCTCGCGCAGTTCGGCCCAGTCGCTCTCGACGGGCTTGGCGGTGATGTCGGCGATCGACCGCTTGCGGTTCTTGTCCCACGGGGCCAGCTGGACGGCCAGGAAGGGGAAGTCGCCCTGGGCCCAGTCACCCCGCCAGTTGCGGATCATGTCGGCGAAGAGGCTCCGATACTGCCAGGCCCGGCCGGCATTGGACTCGCCCTGGTACCAGATGGCGCCGGCGATGGCATAGGGCATGAGCGGCCGGAGCATGCCGTTGTAGAGCTCCGAAGGGCGCCACGGGGCCCACGGGGCTCCCTGGTTGAATTTCCCGCCCTTGGCCTCGGCCGCGGCCTTGGCGGCGCGCCACGTCGACATCGCCGCCTCATGCGCCTTCAGGGACGGCACATAGGGTTCGAGGATGTCGCGGGCGTAGAGGTGGTTGTCCTCCAGGGTGTCCTTGCTCATCCAGACCTCCGCCGGCGAACCGCCCCAGCTGGTGTGGATCAGGCCCACGGGAACGCCGAGGGCCGGCTGCAGGTCGCGGCCGAAGTAGTAGCCCACGGCCGAGAACCGGCGGACGGCCTCGGGCGAGGCCGCACCCCAGGCATGGGGAGCGTGGTCCAGCTCGGTTTGCGGCACCGGGGAGCGGCGCTTGGTGACGGTAAAGAGCCGCAGGTTGGGGTTGGCGCTGGCCGCGATGTCGGCCGCGGGCTCGAAACTGGCCGACATGGGCCACTCCATGTTCGATTGGCCCGAGCAGACCCACACCTCGCCGACGACGACGTCGGTCAACACCACGGCGGTGCGGCCCTGCACCTTCAGGCTGCGCCCCTCGGCCGAGGCCTGGAGCGGCTTGAGCCGCACCGACCATCGACCGTTCTCCGCCACGGTGGAGACGCTCTGCCCGGCGAACTCCACGGTGACCTTCTCGCCGTCGGCGGCGCGGCCCCAGATCGGCACCGGCCGGCCCTGCTGGAGGACCGCGTGGTCGGTGAAGATCCCGTGCAGGGAGACATCGGCTCGGGCTTGGAGCTGTCCCCAGGCGAGGAGAGCCAGGGCGGCGACAAGGGGGGAGGGCAAACGCATGGGCGTGAGTTGAAGCGCAGCATGCCCCCGCCGGTCAACGCGGGAGTTGTCGGGCCGGCCGCCGCGAGGCCCCCACCCATCGACCGTCCTCAGTCCCGGCAACCACCCGGCGGCGTCCCGGGGGGGACCTCGGCCGGCTCCCGACCGGGGCGCCGGGCTGGGTTTTGGTCCAAGCGGGACAATTGAAGGGTTGCGACCGGAGCGGTGCCGGAGGAGCCTCCGTTCACGACCATGAAACGAGCCCCACATCGCCCCGGCAGCGGACCTTGGGTCCGGAGCCTGGCCTGGCTCGGGTTGGTGGCCTACCTGGGCGGCATGGGCTGGTTCATGACCCTGTGCACGGCGGCGCTGGCGGTGGTCGACGGGGAGCATTCGGTCCGCATCGAATCCAGGCCCCAAGGGTTCTTCGTGATCCTCGGGCATGACCGGTCGTCCCAGCGGCCTGGCTCTTCCGATGCCCACCACTCCCACAACTGGATCGCCGATCTGCTCACCTCGATGGCTTCGGAATCGCTGACCGCCGGCGGCGACCATGTGATCGACCTGGATCGGAATCCCGGCCTGGCCGCCCGGTCGGGCGAGGCGTCCATCCGGGGCCCGGGCCTCCGCAATCCGGCCGCGTCGGAGTCTTCCCCGGCTCCGTTGCCATCGGTCGCCCCCGCCCGCCGACCGCACCGGCAGGCGTCCATCGCCGTCCGCTCGGCCCTCTGCCCGTCTCTCCGGGTCGGTCGCACGCACGTGATCCGCTGCTGAGCCCCCCGGGGGGGGGAAAATCGCCCCGCCGCGGGCGCCAACCGGGGCGCGTT
>JBIKMQ010000186.1:0-5291 GCA_044359215.1 Candidatus Chromulinivoraceae bacterium | reverse complement strand
GTCCAAGGCGTCCCAACCGCCCCAGCTTCGGATCCGCAACGTGTCCGTGAAGAACGGTTCCTTCCGCATGGTCTCGACGATCGCGGGCGGGGGACGTCAGCAGGTCGACGTCCATGGCCTCCGGCTCGCCGTCGACCAGGTCATCAACGGATCGCCGACCCGGGTGGATCTCGAGGCACAGGTGGCCGTCAGCCTGCCCGACGGGGCAACCCTCCAGGGACGGCTCTCCGGGCAGCCATCGGTGACCCTCGGGGCCGACCTGATGCCGCAGGCCATCGCCGCCAATCTCCGCACCGAGATCACCGGTGCCTCGGGCTCGCTGCAGGAGGCCAAGGGCTTCTCGGCGACCCTCTCGATCGACAGTTCAGCGACCGAACTGCGGCAGCTCAAGGTGGCCTTCGAGCAGGGCGGCCAACCCTTCGGCTCGGTGAGCTTGAGCGGTCCGTTCGACCCCGCCAAGCGGGAGGCCCGCATCGCCTACCAGATAGCCGGCATCGACCGCCGGGTCCTCAAGGTCGCCGCGCCCACCCTGCCCTTCGACCTCGGCCGGACATCCCTCCGGGCGGACGGACGGATCGAACTGCAGCAGCAGGGCCAGGTCGTGGTCTCCGAGGGTCGCCTCGCCGTGTCCGACCTGAGCCTCGGGTCTCCGGACGGACGAAAGACCCCGGAGCTCCAGGTGTCCGCCGATTACGAGGTCAGCGTCCAACAGGCCGGGCAGTCGGCCCGGATCCAGGCACTGGCGTTGACTGTCACGCAAGCGGGCCGGCCGCTCGTGACGGGCACGCTGGACCAACCCATGTCGGTCTCCTGGGCCAAGTCGTCCAATTCCCTCCCGGATTCGACCTTCCGCCTCGCGGTCCGCCGACTGCAGACCACCGACTGGGCGGCCGTGGCCGGCACCAACCTGCCGCCCGCCGTGGTCTCCGCCGACCTGACGCTGAAGGCCACCCGCGATGGCCGTGATCTCCAGGCCACGCTCCAAACCACCTTGGATGAGGTCTCGCTGGCCGTCGGCGATCGGCAGGTCCGGGACGTGCAACTCCGCCTGCAAACCGACGCGACTCTCACCGAGTTCAAGGATCTGCTGGTTCGATCCCTCGAGGTGGATCTGCGGGGGTCCGGCCGGGAACTGCTGCGCCTGAAGGCATCCGCAGCCCATCAGGCGGACCGCGGCGAATCGCGGGCCGAATTCGAGGGCCAGGCGGAAATCCCCGCCCTCTTGTCGACCTTCCCGGTCGAGGGGCTGCGGGTGTCCTCCGGCACGCTCCGCGTCTCGGGCAAGGCCGACGCCAAGCCTGGCGCGACCAACCTCACCACCGATCTCGTGCTGGGCGGTGTCTCCGGGGCGCTCGGGCAGACGGCGCTGCAAGATCAGACCGCCTCGGTCGGCCTCGCGGCCCGCATCTCGGGCAATGTCCTTGAACTTCAGAAACTTCAGGTCGTGATGAAGACCGGTGCGTCCGAAGGCGGACACCTTGACGCCACCGGCCGCTACGACCTGGCCCAGGGCACGGGCGAGTTCGGGTTCCAGACCACCGATCTCAATGAACGGGCGATTGGCCCCTTCATCGCCGCGGCGCTCGGGCCGAAGCGCCTGGTCTCGGTGTCGCTCGATGCGAAGGGCAAGGCCACCCTCCTGCCCAAGGGCGACCTTGCCCTGCAGACCGACCTCGCGGTTGGCCGCCTGGTGGTGGACGATCCGTCCGGCACGGTGCCCTCGACGCCGTTGGCCGTGGCCCTGAACCTCGACGTGGCCCGCAAGGCCTCGGTCATCGACCTCAAGACGCTGCGGCTCGACCTGGGCAAGACGGCGCTGGCCAACAACCAGCTCGTGATCCAGGGCAGCCTCGACCTGGGGACGAACGCCCCGGCGTCCACCACCAACCGCCTGTCCATCCGCAGCGACGGGCTCGACCTCACCCCGCTGTACAACCTGCTGGCCGGCACACCCAAGACCAACGAGGCGACGGCACGCACCGATCCTCCGCCCGCGGCGAAACCCGCCCCGGCCGGTATCTCCGGAGGCGCCGAACCGGCTCCTGTCGTCCTGCCGATCCGTCAACTGGCCCTCGAGCTCGACATCGCGAAGGTTCTGCTGCGCGAGATCAAGGTGGCCGACTGGAAGACCCGGCTGAACCTCAAGGGCTCGGAGATCGTGATCGACCCGTTGTCCCTGACCCTCAACCAGGCCCCGATCAGCGGGAAGGTGACGGCCGACCTCGGAGTACCGGGATACCGCTACGACACCCGCCTGCGCATCGACCGGCTGCCGCTGGAACCGTTCGTCGCGAGCTTCCTGCCGGAGCGCAAGGGACAGATTCACGGCACGCTGCTGGCTCAGGCCGATCTCCGGGGGGCCGGCATCACCGGAGCCTCGCTGGGTTCGAATCTGGCGGGCGGACTCACCTTCACGGCAACCAACCTCAACCTGAAACTGGCCGACACCCGCACGCCGCTCATCCGCGCGGTGATCAATGTGGTCACCGCCCTGCCCCGGCTCATCCAGAACCCCGGGGCTCAGTTGGGCTCCTTGCTCAACCAGTTGGCCGGGGGCAATGCCGGCGGGGCCAGGACGGGCTCGTGGGTCGACGATCTCGAGGCCCAGCCGCTGGATGTCATCGACCTTGCCGCCGACGTGGGCAACGGCGGCGTGGCGCTCAAGCGGGCTCGCGTCCAGAGCACCGCCCTGCGCATCGACGCCCGCGGAGGACTGCGCTTCGCGGCGGTCCTGAGCAATTCCCCTGTCACCATCCCCGTGAGCATCGCCTTGTCGCGCAAGATCGCCGAGAAGGCCGTGCTGCTCGACGCCTCCACGCCCGCCGACGCCGTGTACGCCCAGCTGCCCGACTTCCTCACCATCCGGGGCACCTTGGGCAACCCCTCGGCGGCCACCGACAAGCTTGCCCTGACCGCCCTGGGGGCCAAGACCATCGGCCGGGCCGCCGCCGGGCTCGGCAGCAATCTCGGCGGCAAGGTGGCCGGGGCGGCCGGGGTCCTGGGCACGCTCCTGGGAGCGCCTCCGGCGACCCAGGCCCCGACCAATGCGCCCGTTGCGGGGGCACGGACCAATGCGGCCCCGGCCGGAAAAACCAACACGGTCGCCCCGGCCAACCCGGGCGGCTCGCTCAATCCGCTCAACCAACTCCTGTCCACCAACGCGCCCGCCAAGGCGATCGAAGGGCTGCTCCGGGGCTTCGGCAAACCGAAGAACTGATGGCGCCGCCGCCGGAGTGCGCTGCAGTCGTCGCCACCACTCCTCGCCCAAAAACCTGATTCCCCCTCCCGATCCTCCCTCCCGATCCACCCTGCCGCGCCGGCAAGCGGCCTGAATTCCTGACCCGAACCCGATCCCAACCCTGCATGAACCCTGTCCTCCAGTACCTCGCGGAGCACGAACACGAGTTCGTCGAGTCGCTCTGCCACTACGTGCGGTTCCCGAGCGTCAGCGCCCAGCCCAAGCATGCCAAAGACCTGCGCGATGCGGCCTCGTGGATCGCCGAACGGGCCCGTGGACTGGGCCTGGAAACCACCGTCCATGAGACCCCGGGCAACCCCATCGTGGTCGCCCGAACGGCGCACCAGGATCCCAAGAAACCCACCTTCCTGGTGTACGGGCACTACGACGTCCAGCCGCCTGAACCGTTCGACCTGTGGAAGACGCCTCCCTTCGAGCCACGCATCGAGGGATGCAACCTGTATGCCCGCGGCTCGGCCGACAACAAGGGCCAGCACCTGGCCCACCTGAACGCCGTCGAGGCCTATGTGCGGACGGGAACGCCGCTGCCGTGCAACCTGGTGTTCCTGATCGAGGGCGAGGAAGAGGTCGGCTCGACCCAGTTGTACGACTTCCTGCCCAAGCACCGGAAAGACCTGGCCTGCGATGCGGTGGTGATCTCCGACAACGGCATCCCCTCGCTGGAGCACCCCGCGTTGACCTACGGGTTGCGGGGCATCGCCGCCCTGGAAATCCGCGTCGACGGACCGTCCCGCGACCTCCACTCGGGGCTCTTCGGTGGCAGCCTCGAGAACCCGGCCTTCGCCCTGTGCCAGTTGCTCGGCAAGCTGCGGGACAAACGCGGACGGATCACGGTGCCGGGATTCTACGACGACGTCGTGCCCCTCTCGGCCTATGAGCGCAAGCAGATGGCCCGGATCCCGCAGGACGACCGTCGCTACGCGAAGTTCCTTGGCGTCCCTCAACTCACCGGCGAGGCAGGCTTCACCGCCAACGAGCGACGCACCTGCCGCCCGACCTTCGAGATCAACGGGCTCACCAGCGGCTACCAGGGCGAGGGCAGCAAGACCATCGTGCCCGCCTGGGCCAGCGCCAAGATCACGATCCGCCTCGTGCCCGACCAGAAACCGGCCAGGATCCTCGCGGCCGTCAAGAAGCACCTGCAGTCGCTTTGCCCGCCCACCGTGCGGCTGACGGTGAAGCACGGCCATGGGGGCGAACCCTACCTCGTGTCGCCGAAGGGTCCCCTGGCCCAGGCCGCCCTGCGAGCCATGTCGGCGGGATTCGGCCGCGAGGCGCTGCTCATGCGCGAGGGCGGCAGCATCCCCATCGTGGCCGCGTTCAAGAAGCACCTGAAGGCCGACACGCTGCTGCTGGGCATGTCGCTGCCTGACGACAATCCCCACTCGCCCAACGAGAAGTTCAGCCTCGACGCCTACGCCTCCGGCATGCGGATGGCGGCACGGTTGTGGCCCGAACTGGCCTGCGCCTGCGCATGAACCCCGCCCCCGACGCGCCAGGAGCCGGCTCCGACCGCGGACGCCTGCCGGTGATCCTCGTCACCGGTTTCCTCGGCGCTGGCAAGACCACGCTGCTGCTCCGGTGGCTCCGCGAGTCGCCGGCCACCGGCCTCCGCATGGGCGTGGTGATGAACGAGTTCGGCGCCGAGAGCATCGACAGCCAGATCCTCGACCGTCCGGGACTGCCCGTGGCCCAGGTCAGCGGGGGGTGCGTGTGCTGTGCCCCGGACAACGAGCTCGACCGGGCGGTGACCCAGTTGGCCAAGTCGGGCGACTGCGACTACCTGGTGGTGGAAACCAGCGGCCTGGCCGATCCCGACAACGTGATCGACGTGCTGACCGACCCGGACCTGCTGGGTCACGCCCGGCTGCACGCCGTGGTGAGCGTGGTGGACGCCCCGTGGTACGCCCAACCCGAGGGCGACATCGGCGAACGGGTGCTGGCGCGCAAGCAGATCGAGTACGCCAACGTGCTGTGCCTCTCCAAGTGCGACCGGCTGGATGCGGCTGCGCTGGACGCCCTCGAGGCCGAG
>JBIKMQ010000184.1:0-5295 GCA_044359215.1 Candidatus Chromulinivoraceae bacterium | reverse complement strand
ACCCCGACCGGCGGCGGGCATCAGCGGGAGATCTGCCAGAACCGGATGCCCACGGGTTCGACGTGGATCGGATCCACCTGGGAGGTCGGCAAGGGCGCATCGCCCCGGATGCCGAAGATGCGCGCCGAGCGCTGGAGGTCGGTCTCGGTGTCCACCGGGGCCCTCGGATTGAAGAACGACCACAGCCGCGACGCCTTCGGCTCCTTGAGGAACCCCCGCACCCAACCACCCTGCTCCGGCACGGACAACACGCGCGGCTCGGACAGTCGGCGGCGGAACAGGCCTCCTTCCAGGCCTTGCAGCTCCTCCTTGGCCTCCCCGGCCCCGACCGAGAGGACCGAGTTTTCGCCCAGCGGCACCGGCGAGGCACGGACGAGCAGCAACCGACGGGCAGAGAACGAACCCGGGCCGTCGGGACGAGGCGCATCCGACGTCGTCGCGGGGGCCGCACCGGGGGACGCCGGATCGCCCGATGCTCCCACCGGGCGGGATGCAGGCACGATCGCGGCGGGCACGGGTTGGGTCGGGGCCTGCCCGGCTTGGCCCGGGGTCTTTTCCTGGGCCTGAACCCCGCCCATCAATACGAGCCCCACGGCCATCACGACCACCCACGGCATCGCCCACGTCGCCCTCGTCGCCCGGGGGCTGGCATGGGGACGACACATCGAGGGAACGGGGAGCGGACCGTGGGGGGTGTTCATGGGAACCAGGGGTTGTTGGCCTTCTCCTCGCCGACGGTCGTCAACGGACCGTGACCCGGGCACACCAGCGTCTCGGCAGGGAGCGAGAAGATCTGTTCGCGGACCTTGGAACGGGCCAGGTCCAGCTGGTCGCGGGCCCCGCCGATGGAACCGGCGAAGAGCGCGTCGCCCACGATGGCCACGTGCGGGGCATCCTCGGGCCAGTTGCCCACGATGTAGGTGACGCCGTCCTCGGCATGTCCCGGCGTGTCGCGGTTGGTGATGCGCAGGCTGCCGAGCATGATGAAGTCGTTGGGGCGGATGCGTTGCTCCACCGGAGCGTTCCTGGAATTGGTGTGGATGCGCGCCTTGGGGAAGCGAGCCCTCAGACCCGCCAGACCGGCGACATGGTCGGCATGGGAATGCGTGATGAAGACATGCCTGAGCTGGAGCCCGTGCCCGTCGATCAGCGCCAGGATGGGGGTCGCATCGAAGCCCGTGTCGAACACGGCTGCCTCGCGCGTCACCTCGTCCCAGACCAGGTAGGCGTGCACCGCCATGCCGTCGCCCTCGGTGGTGATGACCCGCAATTCGCACCACCCGGCGGTGGCCATGGGTTGCGGCAGCCAACCGTCGGCGATCCGCCTCAGCTTGGCCCCGTCGAGCGACAGACGCGTCGCGAGGTCCTCGAGGCGGCAGCCCGGGGCCGGCCGGCCGGTCTCCTCCATGCGCTCGTAGTCCGCCAGCGGGAGCCCGGCCGCCTGCGCGGCGGCGGCGGCTTCGGTGTGGGTGGACGTGCGGGCCTTCCGGAGGATGTCGCCCAAGGAATCTTCGAGAGTCACGACCCAACGGTGCGCAGCGACCGGCGGGTCCGCAAGTCCGCCGGGAGATCCCCTCCCACCGCCACGGACGCCCGACCCGTCCCGGGGGATCCCGGGAAGGCGCCGGCGGAGGCGCTCAGAAGTACTTCTCGACGATCCAGCGGGGTTGCCAGGCGTCGGGCTTGCGCGGGTGGCCGGTGAGATCGCGCATCAGGGGCCTGGGATTCGGCACGGTCAGCGGCTGGGTGTCGCCCACCCTGGCCTGCCACTCGGCCATCCGGGCCAGGAGGCCGGACACGATGGCGGCGTTGCCGGGATCGCCGGACACGTCGACGCGCTCGTCGGGATCGTTCGCGAGGTCGAAGAGCTGGCGGTGGTTGACCGGCGGGTAGCAGATGAGCTTCCAGCGCTCGTCGCGCACGGCCCGCATGAGCCCCTGGTAGGGCAGGAAGACCGAGTCCCGTACCCGGCCGCCCGGCGTGGTCCACAGCGGGCGCAGGTCCTGGCCGGCCAGGCCCGCGGGCACCGGCACCCCGGTCAGGCCGCACAGGGTCGGGAACAGGTCGAAGAGGTAGGTGAAGGCCCCGGTGCTTTGCCCGGCCGGGAGGCCAGGCCCGGCCAGGATGAGCGGGCAGCGCATGCTGTGCTCATAGACGCTCTGCTTGCCCAACAACCCATGACTGCCCAGGGCCAGGCCGTGGTCCGCAGCGTAGACGATGATCGTGTTGGTGGCGTGGGGCGAGCGCGCCAGGGCGTCGAGCACCCGCCCGATCTGGGCGTCCAGGTGCTCGATGAGGCCGTGGTATTCCCCGAGCTGGTCGCGGACCCCCTCGGGCGGACGGGGCCACGGCAGCAGGTTCTCGTCGCGCAGCACCAGCTCGCCGTTGTCGAAGGGATGTTGGGGCAGGTAGTTGCGCGGCAGGGGCGGGCGCTTCGCGGGGTCGGTCACCCGCCAGGCCTCGGGCGGATTGCGCGGATCGTGGGGAGCCGTGAAGGCCACATAGGCCAGGAAGGGCCGCTGCCCGGCCGGGTGGCCGCGCAGGAACCCGATCGCCTCGTCGGCGAACTGTTCGCTCGAGAACTTCGGCGAGGGCCGGCGGGGCGACCAGGTGCCGTCGGGCTGGAGATCCTGGAGGGCGATCCGGGTATGGTCGTCCATGCCCCCGAAGTGGACCGATCGCCCGTGCTCGAAGGCCCGGACGAAGGACGCCTGTCCGTTGTGCCACTTGCCGGTCGCGAAGGTCTCATAACCCTGCCGCCGCAGGTGCTCGGGCCAGGTGATGGTCTGGTCGAGGTTGTGCGACAGGCCGAACCAGGTGCGGCCGCTCAGGAGCATCGCGCGGCTGGGGATGCACACCGCGCCGCTGTTCCCTCCGAAGCAGTAGTTCCCCCGGAAGCTGACACCCCGCGCCACCAGGCGGTCGAGGTGCGGGGTGCGGATGTGGGGATTGCCCCAGGCGCCGATCGTGTCGGCCCGCTGGTCGTCGGCGAAGAGGAACAGCACGTTGGGCCGCCCGTTGCCCGAGACCACCGACCCGTACCCGTCCGCCACGCCGACCGGCCCGGCCAGGGTCCCGCCGGTGAGGACCAGGCCCACCAGCAGGCCCACGACGACGCGAAACGTGCGGGAGATCATGGCCCACCGATGGAACCAGCCCGGAGGCCCGGCAGACAACCCAAACCCCGGGACAGGCCGGGCGGCCGCGCGGCCCATCGGGAGGCGTCGCACCGGCGGCACCTACCGACCGGACGTCGCGCCGGCCGGAAGGTGCGTCCGGGCCAGGGCCTCCTCGGCATCCCGGAGCGCCAGCGCGGCCCACAGGCGATCCTCCCAGTCGTCGTCGCCGGCCGGCGAACCGGGCGGGCCGCCTGGGACCTGCCCGGAGAGCAGGCTGCGGGCGGCCTCGAGATCGCGGCCCGCCTCGGCCGGGCGACCCAGGAGGGCGCACAGCTCGGCGCGGAAGGCCCGGTGCCTGGCCCGGTAGGCCGGCCGCGCCTCGACCCCGGACCTGACCACCCCGAAGCCCCGCTGGGCCATCGAGGCATCCAGCAGCTCGAGCGCCTCGGTGAAGCGCCCCTGCCGGTGGGCGAGCCCCGCCCTGAGCGCCAGCGTGAAGTCGCGGCTCCAGTCCTGGGCGTGGGCCACCCGGTCGACCAGCCCTGCCGCCACCGCCGTCTCGGCGTCGTCGCCCCGGGCGGCCATCAGGCCGTCGGCCACCAGCAGCGCCTCGGCCCCCTCGGCGACCGAGGCATGCGCCAGGAGACCCGCACGACCCAGCCTCCGCGTCGCCTCCCGGTCGCCGACACTCAGGGCCAGCAGCATCGCCCGGTGCCAGTCACGGACCCCGGCCAGCCGGTTCGTGGCGAGGGCCTCCATCCGTCGGAGGGCCTCGATGCGGCGCCCCGAGCGGGCGACCACGGCGGCCTGCTCGACCTCGAGGGCCAGCTGGTCGGCCTCTGGACCGGCCCGCTCGCGCAGGCCCCGGAGATGGTCTCCCAGCCAGCGCTCCGCCTCGGCATGGCGTGCCTGACCGCAGAGCGCCCGGGCCATCTCGGAGATCCACCGCGTCGGCAGCCCGGGGGAATCCGCCGCCGGATCGGCGGCCGGCGGCCGGGACCGCAGGACCTGCTCGGCCCGCTCGAAGCGACCCAAGGCCGAGAGGGCCCGGGCAAGGTCGACGACGCAGGCGTGGAGCCGGCCTCCCCGATCGGACGTCGCCAGGTCGAGGCGACAGGCCTCCTCCAGGAGGACCTCGGCCGTGTCGGCCCGCCCGGCCAACAGCAGCCACGCGCCCTGGGTGGCCCGGACCTCCCGGGCCATGGAGCGCTCGGGTGGATTCCGCGCAAGGAACCCCTTGGCCAGCCGATCCAGCTCGGCCAACGCCGCATCGGCCGCCGGGCCCGGCCCCCCGGACGCCCAGAGCCGGGTGCCCCCGAGGAACACGGCCAGCAGGTCCTGCTGCACCTGCGGGGCCGCCAACCGGATCTGCGGCGCGATCCGGGCGATCGCCTCGCTCTGCGCGAGGGCCGCCGGGTAGTCGCCGAGCTGGTCGATGAGGGCCTTCCAGAGGTGCATGCGTACCAAGAGCTCGGCGACCGGCGCGTTGGAGAGCGACGACGACACCAGCCGGTCGGCCGTGGCGATGAGTTCGCGGGCGGCGCGCGAGTCACCCCGGCGGGTGAGGGGTGGCAGCGAGTCCGAGAGGAACTGGTTCACGAACCCCATGACGGCCCCGGTCCTCGCGGCCTCGGTCCGGCCCCGGACCCAGGCCGCCACGGCCAGGGCCAGGCCCAACGCCAACCCCACGGCGACGGCCAGGAGCGAGACGCTGGCGACACGGTTGCGGCGGACCCACTTGCGGGCGCGATCAACCGGGCCCGGGGGCCGAGCGACGATCGGCTCGTGGGACAGGAAGCGCCGCAGGTCGGCGGCCAGAGCGTCGACGGAGGCATAGCGCCTCGAGCGGTCCTTCTCGAGGCACTTGAGGAGGATCCAGTCGATGTCACCGCGAACCGAGCGAAGGAGTGCCACCCCCTGGGTGGAACGGTCCCGCGCGACCGCCTCGAGGTTCTCGGGCGGCAACAGGGCGAGGGTTTGGCTGGGCCGGCGTGGCTCGGTCTCCCGGAGGGTGCGCCGAAGGACCTCGAGGCCCCCGTCGCAGAGGGCCCGCCCGTCGAAGGGTGGCGCGCCGGCGACCAGCTCGTAGATCAGCACGCCGAGGCTGTAGAGGTCGCTGCGGGTGTCGATGTCGAGCCCTCCCAGGTCGGCCTGCAGCGACCTCTACAGCCTCGGC
>JBIKMQ010000185.1:0-5295 GCA_044359215.1 Candidatus Chromulinivoraceae bacterium | reverse complement strand
CCCCGACCCGTCCTGAACCCCTCCCAACCCCCGACTCCATGGCCCTGACCGACCGATCCCTCCGCGTCGTCCTTTACGAAGGCTCCGGCGCCAACCCGCTGGACGCCGACTTGCGCCTCGCCGCGATGAACGCGCTGCTGGAACGCGGGTTCGCCGTCACGCGGGCGGGGGCCGGGCGGCCGCTGGCTCCCGCCGATGACGCCCCGCTGTTGGTGCTCGGACGCTGGGCCGAGGGACGACCGCCGTCGGTCGAGGCCGATGCCAAGGTCCGCTGGGGTTCCCCCGACCCGGCCACGGTCGCCGACCAGGCCGAGGCCGCGCGTGCGGAGTTCGCCGCCCCCGCGCCGGGCGCCTGGAAGCCCTGGTTCCCGGTCATCGACTACGACCGGTGCACCAACTGCATGCAGTGCCTTAGCTTCTGCCTCTTCGGGGTCTACGGCGTGGATGACGGCAAACGCATCCAGGTCCAGAACAACGACAACTGCAAGACCAACTGCCCCGCCTGCTCAAGGGTCTGCCCCGAGGCGGCGATCATGTTCCCGAAGTACAAGGCCGGTCCGATCAACGGCGACGTGGTGAGCGATTCGGACCTCAACCGGGAGAAGATGAAGATCGACATCTCGGCCCTGCTGGGCGGTGACGTCTATTCCCTCCTGCGCGACCGCAGCGAACGGGCCCGCAGCCGCTTCAGCAAGGAGCGCGACTCCGACAAGGCCCTGGCCGAACGCCAGAAATGCCTGACCAAGCTGGCCGCCCTCGCCGGGGACATCCCCGCCGAGGTGCTCATGAGCCTGCCCTCGCCCGACGAGATCGCCCGCAAGGCCGCCGAGGCGGCCGCCAAGGCCGAGGCCGCCCGCGCCGCCCAAGCCGCACCGACCGCCTGAGACCATGCTGCCTTCCCTCGTTTTCCGGACCCTCCGCAGCGCCGACCTCCGCTGCATCGCCAAGTTCGCCTGGAACTTCGGCGTGAAAGGCCTCGTGTCGGTCGAGAAGTTCAAGAGCCGGATCCGCCGGGGCGAGTACTTCCCGCCGTTCCTGTACCTCTCGATCCTCAACTCCTGCAACCTGCGCTGCCAGGGATGCTGGGTCGACGTGGCGGCCGAGCGCACCGAGATCGACCTGGACACCCTCGATCGCACGATCCGCGACGCCAAGGCCCAGGGCAACGCCTTCTTCGGCATCCTCGGAGGCGAGCCCTTCATGCACCCGCAGTTGCTGGACCTGCTGGCCAGGCACCCCGACTGCTATTTCCAGATCTTCACCAACGGGCAGTTCATCACCGAGAAGGTGGCGCTCCGCCTCAAGGAGCTGGGCAACGCCACGCCGCTCATCTCCATCGAGGGCCGGGAGATCACCAGCGACGAGCGCCGGGGCAACAAAGAGGTGCTCAACCGCACCCTGCGCGGTCTCGACCACTGCCTGCAGGCCGGGCTGCTCACCGGCGTGGCCACCAGCGTGTGCCAGACCAACATCGGCGAGTTGCTCACCGAGTCGTGGCTGCGCGAGCTCATCCAGCGCGGCGTGCACTACGTCTGGTACCACACCTACCGCCCGGTCGGCCCCAAGATGAACCCGGCCCTGGCCCTCCGGCCCGAGCAACTGGTGCAGGTGCGGAAGTTCGTGGTGGAGATGCGCGCCAAGGTGCCCATCGCCATCATCGACGCCTATTACGACCACCGGGGCCAGGCCCTCTGCCCCATGAGCACGGGCATCAGCCACCATGTCGGCCCGTCGGGCGGCATCGAACCCTGCCCGATCATCCAGTTCGCCAAGGAGGACATCCGCGACCCGCGCGGCGTGCACATCGCCATGCGCGACTCGGCCTTCCTGCGCGATTTCCGCGAGCTCAGCGCCCGGGAAACCCGCGGCTGCGTGGTGCTCGAGCGGCCGGACCTGGTCAAGGAGCTGGTCCTCAAGCACGGGGCTCGCGACACCACCTTGCGCGGCACCGCCATGACCGAGCTCGATGCGATGACTCCGCGGTTCAGCCAATGGCTGCCGGGCGAGGAGGTGCCCGAGAAGCACTGGATGTACCGGCTTTCCAAGAAGTACTGGTTCTCGGACTTCGGCGCCTACCGCAACGTGGCGCACGACGCCGCCGGCAAGGCGCGTCAGTTGCAGCAACGGCTTGCGGGCACCCCGGCCGCCTCCCAGACTTCCTCCATCCCATCGTCCGCCCCATGAGCGCCTCGCCCATCCAGTTCGTCGCCTCCTCCCCGGTAGGCCTGCCGCGCCTCGTGCCGCAACAGAAGTGGCGGCCGACGAAGAAGAACATCCCGCCCACCCTGGTCCAGCGTCAGCACATCCTCCAGGCCGTGCGGAACTACGTGGCCGAGTTCAACCCGGTGCCCCCGCTGCCGGCTCCCGACCTCAAGGTGCACGCCGACCGCATCGTGGCCCAGCTGCGCTGCGACCCCATCTTCCGCGACTTCATCGGGGTGCTGCTCAACAACGAGATGTGGCGCGAACAGCTCGCCGGGGTGCCCTTCGAGCGTCGGCTGCTCCTGCTGCCCAAATGCCTGCGGGTCGAGGCCAAGTGCCCGGCGCCGTTCGACGAGTTCGGACTGCTGTGCAAGCAATGCGGCCTGTGCTCCATCCAGGACCTCACGATCGAGGCCGAGAAGCTGGGCTATGCGGTGCTGGTGGCCGAAGGGTCGGCCATCGTCATGAGCCTCATCCAGACGGGCAAGATCGAGGCCATCGTCGGCGTCAGCTGCCTGAGCGTGCTGGAGCGGGCCTTCCCCTACATGGAGGCCGCGGCCGTCCCCGGGGTCGCCGTGCCGCTGCTCCAGGACGACTGCATCGACACCAACGTCGACCTCGACTGGGTTTGGGAATACATCCACCTGACGGCCGACGACCGCACCCGGCGCCTCGACCTGGGCCGCCTGCGCGACGAGGTCGACTTCTGGTTCACCCCGGCCTCGATGGAACTGATCCTGGGCCCGGCCCAGGGCGAGACCGAGCGCATCGCCCGCGAGTGGCTCATGCGAGCCGGCAAGCGCTGGCGTCCGTTCCTCACGGTGTCGGCCTACCAGGCCCTGAGCGGTCAGCCCGACGCCGCGTTGCCCGACGACCTGCGCAAGGTGGCGGTGGCCGTCGAATGCTTCCACAAGGCCTCGCTCATCCACGACGACATCGAGGACAACGACCACCTCCGCTACGGCGAGAAGACCCTGCATGAGGAACACGGCGTGGCCGTGGCGCTCAACGTGGGCGATTTGCTCATCGGCGAAGGTTACCGCCTCCTGGCCTCGTGCAAGGCCAGCCCCGAAGCCAAGGCCGAGATGCTGCGCGTGGCGGCTGAAGGCCAGCGGGAGCTGTGTCGGGGACAAGGTGCCGAACTGATGTGGACCCGCCATCCGGGCGTGCTCACCCCGTTGCAGGTGGTCGACATCTTCCGCCTGAAGACGGCCCCCGCCTTCGAGGTGGCCCTCCGGATCGGTGCGATCTATGCCGGAAAGCACGACGAGTGCGACGAGGTGCTGGGCGCCTACAGCCGCGCCCTGGGCATCGCCTACCAGATCCGCGACGACCTGAACGACCTCGGGGCCTCCGGCGAGACCGACGACATCGCCGGCCAGCGCCCGAGCCTGCTGCTGGCCATCGCCCGCGACCGGGCCAACGGCGAGAAACGCGAGTTCCTCGACCGCCTGTGGCGTCGCGAAATCCGCCCCGACTCGGCCGAAGTCGAAGCGCTCTATCGCGAGCTCAAGGCCGACGAGCGTTGTCAGCACCTGCTGGAGAGCTACCAGGAAGAGGCCATCCGCTCGCTGGCGGCCCTCGAGCACCCGAGCCTGAAGGGCCTGCTGCGCCGGGTCATCGGCAAGATCTTCAACGACGTCGAGATCCAGGGCTGGTGCAAGGAACAGGAGCAGAGGAACGCGGCCCAGCGGCTCGACAGCATCGTGCCGGCCCCGGCCGAATCCCTCACCGCATCGGACGTTCCGACACCGTCGATCGCTATGCCGAGCCCGGTCGCGTGAGCCTGCGACTCCAGTTGCTGCAGGTGGCCCGACTGGCCCCACGGCTCCTCGGGGAATCCACCGACCTGGTCCGCGATTTCTACCGTCGCCAGTTCACGCCCGAAGGAGCGGCCTGCGACCGCGGCGGACGCCCCGACCTGTATTACACGATCTTCGCGCTTGCAGGGGCCCAGGCCCTGGATGTCCCGGTGCCGGTGGATCCCTTGGTGGCCTGGCTCGAGGGCCATGGCGACGGGGCCTCGCTCGATTACGTCCATGTCGGGGCGCTGGCACGCTGCTGGGCGGCCGTGGGTGCCGACCGACTGCCTCCCGGCCGGATCGAGGCCCTCCTGGGGCGCATCGAATCGTTCCGCAAACCCGATGGCGGGTACGAGGGCGATCCGCGACCCGACCACGGCACCGCCTACGGGGCCTTCGTCGCGCTGGGAGCCTATCAGGACCTGGGCCGGACCCCGCCCCGGGTCGTGGACCTGATCCGCAGCCTCAAGCGCCTCGAGACACCCGACAACGCGTGGAGCAACGCCCCGGGGCTCCCCACCGGTGCGCTCAACGCCACCGCCGGCGCGGTCACCCTCATCCGACACCTCGGCTTCCCGGTGAATCCAGCCGTCGGCGATTGGCTGATGGCCCAGCAGCACCCGAACGGGGGATTCCTCGCGGTGCCGGGCGCCCCCCTGCCCGACCTGCTTTCCACGGCCACGGCCCTGCATGCCCTGGCCTGCCTCGAACGGCGCATCCCCAGCACGGTGCATGAACGGTGCCTCGATTTCATCGACACGCTCTGGTCGGCCGACGGGGGCTTCCATGGGCACTGGGCCGACGACCACCTCGATGCCGAGTACACCTATTACGGCCTGCTCGCGCTCGGGCACCTGAGCCTGTGAGCCCGGACCTCGAACACCGCCTCCACGCCGCCCGCACCGGCTCGGCCGCGGCCTTGCTCGCCGAACTGGGGCCCGGCGGGCACTGGACCGGCCACCTCAGCAGCAGCGCCCTGTCCACCGCGACGGCGGTGACGGCGTTGGCGGCCATCGATCCCAAGGCCCATGAGGCGTTGATCCGCGGAGGTCTCGAGTGGCTCGCGACCCATGCCAACGACGATGGAGGCTGGGGCGACACGGTCTGCAGCCGAAGCAATCTCAGCACCACGGCCCTGGTCTGGGCCGCCTTCGGCATCGCCCAGGCCGACCGTCGTCACCCCGAGGTCTTGGCGGCGGCCGAAGCCTTCCTGCGCCAACGCGCCGGATCCCTCGAGGAGCTGGTGCCCGCCATCGAGGCGCTCTACGGCGATGACCGGACCTTCAGCGTG
>JBIKMQ010000183.1:0-5298 GCA_044359215.1 Candidatus Chromulinivoraceae bacterium | reverse complement strand
ACCAATAGGGCCCGGCGCTCAGGTACACGGTGTGACCCGGGCGGGACCAGCGGAACCCGAGGTTGAGCTCGGCCGAATCGAGCGGCGGAGCCGAGGTCGAAAACGAGATGCTGTTCTCCACTTCGCCGTTGTCCCGGTAGGCCCGAGCCCGGGTCACTGCATGCCACCCCTCGCGGAACTCCCACTCGATGCCCACCCCCGTCCACCAGCCTTCAAAGCGCCGTTGCGCATCCCCGTTGAGTTCCTCCCAGGTGTAGCCTCCATCCAGGCGGAGCACCCAGTCGGGACCGAGGGCGAAATTAGCCTCTCCGGTGGACGACCATCGAGGCCGGCGCTCGACCTGGTCGGCAACCCTCAGGGCGGTGCGGGTCTTCAGCCAGGGAGTGACCGCCACCTCGAGGCCAAGGCGGTGGCTTCGGGTGTCGAGGTGCCTGCGCAGCGGGCGGACGTCGATGAGGGACCCGTTCTCGTCGAGGATCTCGGCATAGCCCGGGGCGATGCGATCCAGCGCCAGCGCGGTCTCCACCTGGATCCACAGTCGGGTCGGGATGGTTTCGTGGCGAAGGCCCATGCCACCGGCCAGTCCAGCCGGATCCGGGGTCCTCAGACCCGGCAACCCCTCGAAGAATTGGGTGTACCATCGGGAAACCCAGGCGCTGCGGTAGGATTGGAAACCCTCATACGCGGAGGCATCGGCGAGAATCGTCCAGCGCGGGTCGACCGTCCTTGCCAGGTGCAGTCCCACGCCCACGCGGGATTCCTCGAGACGCTCCGGCCGCCCGAAGAGATCAAAATCCACCGGCACGTAATCGACCCCGAACCACCCTCCACCGACTTCGGCACGCACCCACGTTTCCCCCAACTGGACTCCGACGGCGGTGGATCCCTGGAAGATCTGGATGTCCCCGGAGGCGAGGGAATCGAGGTCGAGGTCAACGGCCGGGATCTCGCGGGAGGAGCCCATCAGGACCGGGATGACCAGGGCTCCGAGAGCCAGGCATGCGAGCCTGCCCCGGAGACGGTGGTTGGACTGGATGGGCTTCATCGGCAGGTGGAGCATCCGGCGGCCTGGGCCCCGTTCTGTCCGGCACGGCCGGATTCGATCTGGAGGGTGAGGCGCGAGGTCGCCACCCAGGCACCTGAACCACCAAAGCCCATGTTGCCACGGCTCAACCGCGAGACCGCCCCGGGTTCAAACCGGGTACACCCGCCGATCCCCAAGCCGGCTCCAAGGAGCAGCAGACCCCAAATGAATCGGGCTCCCCGGGGTCGAGGGCATTGTCCAGCATCCATGACCATGAGAGGTTCGCTCACGGACGGATATTCCCGGGAATATCCGGGAATATCCTGGATCGTAGCGCCTCACATCATGGTGAACCCGCCGGACATGGAAGAACTGGTGGACCTCCATCAGGCCACCCTCTACCGGTTCGCCCTCGGGCTCACCGGATCGGTGCACCATGCGGCGGATCTGACCCAGCAGACCTTCCTGCTCTGGGCGACCAAGGGACACCAACTTCGGGATGGGACCAAGGTGCGCTCCTGGTTGTTCACCACGCTGCACCGGGAGTTTTTGCGCATGCGACGCCACGAGGTGCGCCATCCGCACACGGATCTCGAAACCGCCGAGATGGAACTGCCCCCGGAAGAGCCCGAGGTCTGGAGCCGGCTGGATGGCCGGACCGTGGTCGAGGCCCTGCATGCCGTGGAGGAACCCTTCCGGGCCCCCCTGCTCCTGTTCTACCTCGAGGAGTTGCCCTACCGTGAAATCGCCGAGGCCCTTGAGGTTCCGGTTGGCACCATCATGTCCCGGATCTCCCGCGGCAAGACGCTGCTGCGGCAGCATCTCCGGGACGCGATGTCCGAACACGGTTCCGACCCGAAGATCCTCAGGCTGCCCCCGAACGACGCCCTACGCCGACAGGATCCCATGGCATGAATCATCCCCGTGCTTTTTCCATGACGCTTCCCGGGGCCCGCCTGGTCGTCTCGGCAGCCACCACCGCCGATCTGGCAAACCCGTCGCAGGAGCTCGCCGCCGCCCTGGAGTTCCTGAAGAACCATCGGGACGACTGGACCGCGTGGCAACAGGAGCAACAGCGGGATCAGGCCATCGCCCGCACCTTCGGCACGGTCGGCCCGCCGCCGGGATTGCGGGACCAGATCCTGGCTGCGCAGGGGGCCCAACATCGACCCCAGGCCAGGCGGCGGTTTCTCCTGGCCTGGGCCGCCGGTCTGGCACTGGTCGCCGGTGCGGGGATTGCGACCCGTTGGATGCCCGGGAAGTCCGATGCCTTGGCGGCCCTCCGGGACGGATCGCTCGCGGCGGCAGCCTCCCACTTCCTGGATCGGGAATGGGATCATGTCTTCGACCATACGGCCGGGACCCTGGACGACCTCCGACAGTTCCTGGAGAGGGAGGGTGAGCCGGGAGCCCTCGATCCGGGCGACGGCTTCGACCGGCTTTCGACGCTCGGTTGCCGACGGTTTTCCTGGAAGGGACAGGTGGCGGTGCTGGTTTGCTTCCGGACGGCCGGCGACGGGACGATCGTTCACGTGATCTCGGTCCCGAGGGCCGCGGTGGGTCCGGAGGCCCGGGAAGACCTCGACCTGTTCCGAGAGGGCCGTTGGCATGCGGCCTCATGGACCCGCGGAGGGCGGGCCTATGTCGCGCTGTCGAGCCAACCGCTGGATCCGGGACACTGGAGTCGGACCAGCCTCCCCGACGGCGGAGTCCCGACGCAACGGACCTAGCCGGCCAAGCCCCAGGAGCGGACACCGGCAACCAGACGGTGTGGAATCGGGCAGCGCAGGAACTGGCCCCCAGGCGTTTTTTCCATTCAATCCGCCGGTGACCATGGTTGTATCCCCACCATGCAGCCGGCGCGCTGGTTCCGGATGTCCACCGCGACCCTCGCGGCCCTGAGCTGCGCCCTGTTCGTGTCGCTTGCCGGGTCGCTCGTCTCGCCGTGCCGGGCCGAAACCGAACGGGAGGCCGCCGACGAGGCGGCGCTCCGGGCCGACGCCCGGAAGACCTTCAAGGAACACGTCCAGCCCTTCGTCCAAACGTACTGCACGAAGTGCCATGGCGGCGGGCGCGCCAAGGCCAACGTCAACCTCGAGGTGGACCTGAAGGATCCGGGCCGCGGTGCGGCCTTCCTGCACTGGAAGAAGGCCGTCGCGAACGTCAAGGTGCACGACATGCCGCCCGAGGACGCGGCCAAGCAACCCACCGAGGAGGAGCGCCTCCAGTTCATCGGGTGGATCGGCAAGCTCAAGCACCTGAGCCCGAGAAGTCCCGGCCCGTCGGTCATCCGTCGATTGTCCAAGGTCGAATACGCCAACACGCTGCACGACCTCTACGGCGTGGACCCATCAGTCGCCGACAGCCTCCCGGAGGAGGTGCTCGGGGAGGGCTACCTCAACTCGATCTCCCCGCTGCAATCGGAGCTGTTCCTGGGCATCGCCAACGAGGTGATCGAGCGGGTCATCGCCCCGGAAGGCCGGCCGCCGACGGCGGTCCAGAAGCGCCTCTTCGGCCGGAAACCGCTCCGTGGCTCCGACCCTCGCCAGGAGGCGCGCCGGGTTGCCCGTTCCATGGCCCGCGAGGCCTACCGCCGGCCGCCGACCGAGGCGGAGCTGGACGTCCTGGTGGATGTCTTCGATCTCGCCCGCGGGAAGGAGCTGAACTACACCGCATCGCTGGGATGGATGCTCAAGGCCGTCCTGGTCTCCCCGCAGTTCCTCTTCATCACGCCCGCCGGCGAGACCCAACCGGCCGGACCCATCGTCCGCTCGGATGACCACCACCTGGCCGCGCGCCTGTCCTACCTGCTGTGGTCGGCGCCGCCCGACGCCGAGTTGTCCGCCCTGGCCGACCGAGGCGACCTGCACCAGCCCAAGACGCTGCGGGCCCAGGCCGAGCGCCTGCTGATGCACCCGCGCGCACGGGCCCTGTTCGATGGATTCGGCGCGCAATGGCTGGGGGTGAAGGACCTCGAGCGCCAGGTGTTCGATCCCGCCCTGTTCCCGCAGATGACGCCGGCCTTGCGGCAGGCGATGCTCGAGGAAGTCCGCCGGTACTTCGAGAGCATGGTCCGCGAGAACCAACCGGTCGTCCGGTTCGTGGACAGCGATCACACCTACCTGAACGGACCGCTCGCCGAATGGTACGGCCTCGGGTCCTCCATCCGGGGCTCCAAGATGCGGCGCGTCCGCCTGACGAATCCCAATCGGGGCGGCCTCCTCGGCATGTCGGCCACGCTGGCGGCGACCTCGTTTCCCACCCGGACCAGCCCCGTCCGCCGGGGCGTTTGGGTGCTGGAGCAGCTGCTCGGGGAGCACGTGCCGCCGCCCCCGCCCGACATCCCCGCGCTGGACCTGCAGGAGGCGAAGAGCGTGCAAGGCCTGACCCTCCGGCAACGGACCGAACTGCACACCCGGAACCCCGTGTGCGCCAACTGCCACCGGGTGCTCGACCCGATCGGCTTCGGCCTCGAAAATTTCGATGCGGTCGGACGCTGGCGCGAGAAGAACGAGACCGGGGTGGCCATCGATGCGTCAGGACGACTCCCCACCGGAGCGACCTTCTCGACCCCGGCGGAACTCAAGCGCCTCCTGGCCGGGCGGGAGACCGAACTGGCCAGGAACCTGACCGAACGGTTCATGGCCCATGCCCTCGGGCGCCCGCTCGAAGGCTACGACGAAGTCGTCATCGACCAGTTGATGGACCGGATCGCCCGGGACAACCACCGGGTGAGGACGATCCTCACCGAAGTCATCACCAGTTACCTGTTCACCCACCGCCGAGTCGACGGATGAACCCGAACCCCAACGAGCCGAGCCCGATCATGAATGCCCAGAATCCCCCGTCCCTCGTCGATCGCCGCACCTTCCTGCGAGGCGTGGGAGTTTCCCTCGCGCTGCCGTTCTTCGATTCCATCGGCCGGGCGGCCGGTGGCGACGCCGCCAAGCCGCCGGTGCGCCTGGCCTTCATGTACATGCCCCACGGGGTCATCATGGACCAGTTCTGGCCCAAGAGTCAGGACGAGTTCCTCCGCGCCGCGCCGCCCATCCTCCGCTCGCTGCAACCGATCATGGATCAGTGCCTCATGATGAAGGGCATCTCGGGCGTGCCGACCGCGCCGTTCGGTGGGGCTCCGCATGCGCTGGAGTTGTCCACGTGGCTCACCGCCCGACTGCCCGACGCCGATTCGCGCGACCGCATCAACATCGCCATCTCCGCCGACCAGATCATGGCCAACGCCGTCGGCGCCCAGACCCTCCTCCCCTCGCTGG
>JBIKMQ010000182.1:0-5317 GCA_044359215.1 Candidatus Chromulinivoraceae bacterium | reverse complement strand
ATCCTGCGCGACCGGGGGCTGCCGTTGGCGGCGATCTTCAGCGTGTTCGCCTCGGCCGCCGTGGTCTCCGTGGCCCTGGTCCTCATGATCCGGCCCACCGTGGGCGATGCGGAGGCCGGCCCGGGCGGTCGGACCGCCTGAACAACCTGTCTGGAAGACCCGGCTGAGGCCGGAGGAACGACCCAGGATCGACGGCCTCGGGATTGACGGCAGCCGAGGCCGTGCGGGAGCGTTGACGCATGTTCCCGATCCTCACGGCCCGACGCCTCGCCCGTGCCCTCGCCGCCGCCCTCGCGCTGGGTCTCGCAGGCGGCCTGCCGACCCACGGGGCCGCCGACTGGCCGCAATGGCGCGGGCCAACCCGCACCGGGCACCCATCGACCGAGGAAGCCCCGCTGACCACCCTGCCCGACTCGCCCAAGGTCGTCTGGTCGGTCGCCGCCGGACCGGGCTACGCCTCGCCCGTCGTTGCCGGGGATCTGGTGTTCGCGGCCGAGGCCCAGGAGGGCAAGGAAGTGGTGCGCGCGCTGGACGCAGCCACGGGTACCGAGCGGTGGAAGGCCGTGGTGGACGACACCTTCACCGACTCGCAAGGTCCGGCCGCACCGCGCTGCACGCCGGTGGTGTCCGAGGGGCGGGTCTTCGCCCAGTCATGCCGCGGACGCCTGGCCTGTTTCCGAGCCTCCGATGGAAAGGCGCTGTGGACGGTCGACTACACCAGGGACTTCGGGGCGGTGTTCGTGGGTGAGAAGGGCAACAGCCAGGGCGCGATGCGGCACGGCAACAACGGGTCGCCCTGGGTGGAACCGGGCTGGTTGTGGGCGTCGGCGGGATCCACCAACGGCGCGGGCCTGGTCGCCTTGGATCCGGCCACCGGAAAGGTCCGCTGGAAGTCGGGCAACGAGGTCGCCGGCTACGCCGCGCCGATGGTGGGGACCCTCGGCGGAGTGCGGCAGGTGGTGGACTTCATGGCCGAGGCGGCCGTGGGTTTCGAGGCCCAGACCGGCCGTGTCCTGTGGCGGCATCCGCTCAAGACGGCCTTCTCGCGTCATGTCATGACCCCATTGCTCCTGGCCGACCGGGTCATCCTCGGGTCGCACCAGACGGGTCTGCTGTGCCTGAAAATCCGGCGTGAGGGCGACCGGTGGTCGGTGTCCGAGGCCTGGAACTCCAAGGAGGCCGCCCCCAACTTCTCATGTCCGATCGTGGTGGGCGACCGCATCGTGGGTCTGGGACCGCAGCGCGAGGTCGTGTGCATCGGGCGCGACGACGGCACGGTGCGCTGGACGCAGACGGGCTGGATCACCACCGCCGCCGACAAGGCCCACGCGGGCTTCATCGCCGCCGGGGATGCGCGCGTGCTGATGCTCACCGACGGAGGCGAACTGCTGCTCTTCGACACCGGAGGCGCGGCCGCGCGGGAACTGGGCCGGGCGCAGGTGGCGGGGGTGAACTGGTGCAATCCGGCGCTCGCCGGCGGCCGTCTGTACCTGCGCGACGGGTTGCGGGACACGGGGCGCTGGAAGTGCCTCGACCTGGGGCGGAAATGACGAAACGGCCGGCCGCCACGCCCACGCCGACCTGCGGATTCAAGGCCCGGAACCACCCCCCGGATGGCCTCTTGCCGAAGCCCTTCGTCCGCCTATCCTCGGAAGGTCGGTTTCGGTCCCGCTTCCTGTTGGCCATGAAGATCCACCGTGTCCTGAAGGGGTTCCTGAAGGGACTCCTGGTTTTGCTTCTGCTCGCCACTCCGTCCCTGGATGTCCTGCGGGCGCAGGCGCCTGGGCCCGGCGCTCCGGCGATCTTCTTCACGGCACCGGCCTCCGGCACCCGATGGCCGATGGCCCCGCTGACCCTCGAGGCCGTGGCGGTGGACCCCCAGGGCGGGCCGATCACCGTGGTCGAGTTCCTCGCCGACGGCGAGGTGGTGGCGAGATCGGACCGGAGTGGCGACCTGTTCGCGACGGTGATCGGCCTCAAGGTGCCGCACCGGGTCGTCTGGGAAAAACCCGCCCCGGGCATCCGGGTGCTCGCGGCACAGGGGCTCCGGGGCGGACTTACGGTGGCCCAGTCGGAACCGATCCGGGTCGTGATCGTCGACCCGACCCCGCCCGTAGACCCGCCCGTCGTCCCGCCCGTAGACCCGCCCGTCGTCCCGCCCGTAGACCCGCCCGTCGTCCCCATCATCCCGCCCAATCCTCCCGCGGGCGGCGACGCCACCGTGACCCTCACCGCCCTCGACCCGGTGGCCATCGAGTCCGATCCGGGCGACCTGATGACGGTGGAATTCCGCCGCACGGGCGACCTCTCCCGGCCGCTGCGGGTCTATTTCAAGGCAGGCGGGTCCGCCGATTGGACCACCGATGTGGCGGTCGTGGCCGGCGGCCTGAAGCCCGAGTCGGTCGACGACCCGTCCCTCGGGCCCTGGCTTCGCAGCGTGGTCATCCCGGCCGGAACCGCGGTGGCCAAGCTGGCGCTCGCGCCGGTGGCCGACGACAAGGCCGAGGGGGACGAGATCCTGTACCTGGCCGTGACGCCGCGTCCTGAGGGCACGGGGGGCGGAGCCGAGCCGTCCGACTACCAACCCGGCCTCCCCGGCGAGACCCGGGTAATGATCCGGGATGCGATCCGACAGGCGCCATCAGGCGCGCCGCTGGTGTGGATCGTCGGGGAGCAGACCGCCACCTCCGAGCCCAACCCGCGCATCCGGGTCCGCCCCGGACGCCTGCTCCTCCAACGCTCGGGCGACACCGCCGAACCGGTCCGGATCCGCTACGCCGTGGGCGGGAGCGCCGACAACGGCGGGGACGTCGACCTGCTGGATGGCGACTTGACGCTGGGCGCCGGCGAGGCGGAGGCGGAGCTGCTGGTGATCGCCCGCCCCGACGACCTGATCGAAGCGGAGGAAACCGTGGTCCTCAAGCTGCTGGATGACCCGTCCTACCGCGTCGATCCGTCTGCAGCCTGGGTGCAGGTCACCGTCGCCGACGCGACGGAACCGGCCGGGGCGTCGCTCGAGCCCCGGTCACCGGCCCAGGGCCAGGCGATTCGCGTGGGCTCCGAGGTCACGCTGAGCTGGTTGGCCGTGGACCCCAAGGGCTACCTGCCGAGGGTGGCGTTCTGGGCCAATGGGCAACCCATCGGCGAGTCCCGCCTGGAATTCTTCAGGGCACCGGACCCGGGCAGCCCCATCGGGCACACGCTGGTCTGGAAGGTCCCGGTCGAGGGCCGGATCCGCATCGACGCGGCCGCCTACGACGCCCAGGGGATCAAGGCCGCGTCCGGCACGATGACGATCGTGGGCCTGCCGGCGGTGGAACCCGGCGAAGGCCCCCTGCACCCGGCCGACCGCAACCCGGCCAACCTGCACCCGGCCGACCGCAACCCGGCCGACCGGCGGATCTCGGACGACGAATGGATGGGCTACGCCAAGCACTGGCGTCATGGCGTGGCCTGGGGTGACCCCGGGGCGACCGTCGTGCCGATCGGGCACCTCACCCGGGCCGGGTTCCTGTGGCGCTCCGGGGGAGCCTACCAGTTCGATCCGTCGATGGGCCTGCCGATGGGCTGGATGGAGGCCGAGGCGACCGCCCCCGGTACCGCCGACCGGATCGACGGCCTGCCGGGCGCGGTGGACCCAGCGGCGACGACGCCGGGTCCCAACGGCACGCCCGGGCGGTTGACCGACTCCTACCTGCTGCTCGACGTGCGCCCCATGGAGGCATCCCGGGTGAGCCTCGTCGTCCATGTCGGTCCCGCGGAGAACACGCGCTGCCACGCCCTCGAGGTCCGCCTCGGTACCGGGGCGTCCGTCGCGGCCGCCTCCGACGAGGGCCTGTGGGACGCCCAGTCGGGCATCCTGCGCTGGGGCCCCTTCCCCGACGACCGGATCCGCACCCTCAAGGCCGAGGTCACCGTCCGGGATCCCGCCTCGATCGCAGGCCTCGGCTCGTTCGACGGCCAGGACCGGCGGGCGGGTGCCCTGACGCCCCAGGTGGCCGCGCCCGGCATGACGATCTCCCGCCCGAGGCTGACCGCCCTGGAGACCACGCCCCAGGGGAATGCCAAGCTGGTGGTGGTGGGTGGCGAGGCTGGCATGGTCATGGACCTCGAGGTCTCGGAGGACATGACCACCTGGCGTCGGATCGGCCGGGTCCAGATGAATGGCCAGTCGATGCTGCAGGTGGATACCGACGCGGCCTCCTCGACCCGGCGCTTCTACCGCGTCGTGCCCCGCAGCCCCTGAACCGGGGCCCCCGAGACTAGGGTCCGTGAAAAGGGGTCCGTGAAAAGGGGCCGGTGGACCCAAGGGCCCCGGCCTCGGAAGCATCCCACAGCCCCAGGGGCCACGCCGGATATCGGCGGGTACGAGGTCCGTCAGGGACGCTGGTCGCGCGGTTGGTATCCCCGGTGCCAGGTCAAGCTCCAGAGGCGGTCCAGCAGCACGGCCTCCACGTGGCCGTCGACCATGACGAAGTTGACCGCCCCCGGCAGCTTCGCCCCGGCCGTCACGGGCACCGGGCCGCGGAAGAACGACCCGTGCCGGGAGATGCAGAAGCGCTGCATCATCGCGTCGTTGCCGCCGGTCGCCAGATTGCGGGCCGGACGGTCGGTGGCCAGCGGCCACGAGTCGGCCCAGTTGCTGTCGCCGAAGATCGGCGTCGTGACCGGCACCTCGTAGCTGCTCTCCTTGGCGAAGGCCTTGGTGGCGTCGATGGCCCCCTCACCCTCCGGCGAATACTGCCAGCCATTCATGCCGTAGCTGCTCTCGAAGCCCGTGTTCCATTGCACGGGCGACTTCACCGGGCCGTACCAGGCGAGGGTCGCCGTGCCCATGGCCTCACCGGTCTGGTTGCGGTTGGCGGGGATCGGGGCCGTCGGGCAGATCCGGATCTTGTCGGACGGCACGTTGTTGGTCCGCAACACCGCCATCCAGAACTTGGTGGGCGTGTAGGCCACCGGAAAGGTCTTGCCCGTGTCGTTGAGGTACATGAAGAACCCCAGGCCCATCTGCTTGAGGTTGTTCAGGCAGACCACCGAGGCACCCCGCTGCTTGGCCCGGCTCAGGGCCGGCAGGAGCATCCCGGCGAGGATCGCGATGATGGCGATGACCACCAGCAACTCGATGAGGGTGAAGGCCGCGCGCCGGCAGGCGGCCACGGGTGAGGCGATCAATGGGGTCGGCTTCATGGGGTGGTTCGGGTCGGGGTGCGGTTGAGGAAGAGGCGCGGTGGGTTCAACGCGAGGGACCGGCGATGCAGAAGAGGTGCTGGTCGCCCCGGAGGATCAGACGTCCGGCGGCCGGCACCGGGCTGGC
>JBIKMQ010000180.1:0-5319 GCA_044359215.1 Candidatus Chromulinivoraceae bacterium | reverse complement strand
CGTCAGAAACAAGCCCTTATTTGGGGAATATCACAACAGTCCAGCCAAAGCCGCAGACAACACCTACTAACGCACATTCGCCGGGCTCCGACCGCTTGCCCCAGGGTTGCGCACAAATCCTATCCCCAAGGCAGGCGGACCGCATTAGGATCGTCCCGACACATTCCACGACCATGAAGCGCTACAACGTCGGAGTCATCGGGCACGGTTGGGTGGCCTCGGCCCACATCCCGGCCATCAACGCCACACGCCAGGGACGCGTCACCGCGATCTTCTCGCGCCGGGACCTTGATCCCGCCGTGGCCAGCGCCCAGTACGGCTCGCCGATCCGCGTCTTCAAGGACCTCGACGCCATGCTGGCCGATCCCGACATCCATGCGGTGTCGATCTGCAGCTTTCCCAAGGACCATGCCGGGCAGTTCATCCGGGCCGTCCGCGCCGGCAAGCACGTCATTGTCGAGAAGCCGCTGGCCCTGAGCGCCTCGGACCTCGAGGCCATGGCGGCGGCCCTGCGAGACCACCCGGTGACGACCTGCGTGTGCTTCGAGGTTCGCTTCTCCTCCCAGTTCCAATCGATCCACTCGATGATCCGCTCCGGCCTGCTGGGCGAGATCCACTTCGCCGAGGTCGACTACTACCATGGCATCGGCCCCTGGTACGGGCAGTTCCGCTGGAGCCACCAGAAGGCCGAGGCCGGCAGTTCGCTGCTGAGTGCCGGATGCCATGCCTTGGACGCGTTGCTCATGGTCATGGGCGGTGAGCCCGAGGAGGTGACCGCCTACGCCACCTCGTCCAAGAGCCCGCACTTCGCGCCGTACGACTTCCCCACCACCCAGGTGAATCTCGTGAAGTTCCGCGACGGCCGGATCGGCAAGACGACCTCCTGCGTGGACAGCCTGCAGCCGTACTACTTCCACACCCACATCGTGGGCAGCGAAGGCTCGATCCTGGACAACAAGTTCCACAGCCAGAAGCTGGGGATGCTGGACAAGCACAAGTGGAGCCAGTTGTCCTTCGCCCCGGTCGATTCGGGCGACGTGAAGGATCATCCGTACCAGACCCAGTTCCAGGCGTTCTTCGACGCGCTCGACCGGGGCGAGGACATGCCCCTGACCTCCTTCGCCGACGCCTACCGGTCGCACCGGCTGGTCTTCGCGGCCGACGCCTCGGCGGCCTCGGGCAAGCCGGTCCGGCTCTGAGCGCGGCCCTTGAAGCGGGCGCAGCCGCGCCCTCCTTGCCGAGGCCCCAGGTGTGGCCTCAGCAGGCCACCGCCGAGGCCAGGGCCAGCGCCCCGACCGGCACCGAGTCCTCGCCCAAGCCTGCCAGCACCACCTGCGGGCCCGGATGGAAGGCCTCCATGAGGTATCCGGGCAGGGCCGTGGCCAAGGCCGCCCGCAGCGGTTCGCCCACCAACGACAGGCCGCCGCCCACCACGATGACCTCGGGGTGGAACAGGTGGACCGCATGGGACAGCGCGAAGGCCAGGTCGTCGGCGACGGCACCCAGGAGTCCCCGGGCCACCGGATCGCCGGCCTCGAGGGCCGCACGCAGGTGACGGGCCTCGCCTCCTTGGGCGGCCTGGGAGGCCACCGCCCGGGCAAGAACGCCGTCCTGGCCCATCACGGCCTCCCGGATGCGGCGGTCGACAGCCCACCCGGAGCAGGCGTCCTCGACGATGCGGCCCGAGCGATCCAGGCGCAGGTGCCCGATCTCGGCTTCCCCGGGGCGCGCCCCGTGGTACAGCCGGCCCTCGACCACCATGCCGCCGCCGACGCCGCTGCCCATGTTGATCCAGAACACGCAGCCGAAACCCCGTCCCGCCCCGTGCAGCGCCTCACCGAGGGCGGCGACGTTCGCATCGTTCTCGACGGCGACCGGGACGGAGGTCAGATCCCGAAGCCAGTCCCCGAGCGGAAAGTCATGCCACCCGGGCACCTGATGGGAACAGCAGATCCGTCCTGTCATCGGATCGACCGGCCCCCCGAAGCCCACGCCCACGGAGGCGATCGCATGACGGGCCAGCAGGCCGGGGACGACCGAGGCGATCTGCTCGCGGATCCCCGCCCCACCCCGGGCCCGGTCGGCGGCGAGTCGGTGGCGTTCGATGAAACCGTCGCCGGCCCTGCCCGCGACGATCTGGATCTTGGTGCCTCCGATTTCGATGCCGATGTGATTCATGGAAGTGAGGAAAAACCCACCGCATTTCGCCCAGCCCGTCCAATCTATTCCGGAGGTTTTCCCGCGCCTCCATGCTCCGGGGCGACGGCCTCCGGTCCTGATGGCGGCCCCGAAATCGCACCCATGGGAACGGGCGCATCCCATTGAACCCACCGAAGAGATGGTGCACCTTCCGACCCATGGCCAAACGGGAGAATCGTTCGGGAGTCCCGGCTCCCGCGGACATCAGCGACGAGGCCCTCGAACTCATCGCCGCGCGGTTCCGGGTGCTCGGGGAACCGAGCCGCCTGAAGCTGCTCCGGGCCCTCGAGGCGGACGAGTTGTCGGTTTCGGCCCTGATCGTGGCCACCGGCCTGACCCAGGCCAACGCCTCAAGACACCTCCAGACGCTCACCCAGGCGGGCATCCTCGGCCGCAGGCGCGACGGGACCAATGTGCTGTACCACATCGCCGACCCGGGCATCTTCCGCCTGTGCGAACTGGTCTGCGGATCGCTCCAGACGCAACTGGAACGCCACGCCAGCGCCTTCGCGGCAAATTGACCCGGCGGACGCCCGCACCGGCTCCCGAACGAAAACCCCCGCCTCGGGAATCCCGGGGCGGGGGTTTGGATCAGCAGGGTCCGGGAACCGCGGAGCGGGTCCCGGGCCACAAGCCGCAGGTCAACGGACGGCCACGCCGCCGGGGACCACGTTCACCGAGCACTGGAACTCCTGGTTGATCTCGGTGCCGTCCTTGGCCTTGATCTGGAACTTCACCTCCAGCTGGTTCACCGGGCGGAAGTCCTCCAGGTCGATCTCGACCGTGCGGCCGTCGGGCAGCAGGCGAGCGCTTTGGACGGTCACCTTCTCGCGCCCCTTCTTCTGGGGATTCTTCACCTCATAGGTGGCCGACCCGTAGTTGGACGAACGCAGGTAGTTCCAGCGGCGGGCCGAGAAGTTCTCGGCGTCGGCGGCCTCCTTGGCGTCGAGCGGCTGGGTGAAGGTCAGGCGCAGGCCCTTCGGGGTGTACTGGATCTGCTCGATCGAATGCACTGGTTTGCCCGTGTAGCGGACCCGGTCGAAGCCGGAGATCTTCACGGCCTTGGTCTGCCAGCCCTGGAGGCCCGCCACGTAGAGCTGGCCGTCCTTGGGATTGAAGCGGGCACGCATCGCCGAGCTGGCGAACTTCAGGGGAAAGCGGACCACCCCGCCCTGCATCTGGCCGTTGCCGGCGTCCTGGTGCATCACCAGGTACAGGGCGCACTGCCCGTAGCTCATGTGCAGCAGACGCTTGGAGAAGGGGCCCCACTTCTCGCTGTCCACCCAGACCTGGCCGCCACCGCTGTTGTCGTACTCGTCGTGCGACATCCAGGCCAGCGGCTGCTGGAAGCTCTTGACATCGGCGCCATGGGCGAGGTCTTCCACGCCGTAGAAACCGCCGGGCTTGACCCAGTTCACCGGGCAGGTCGGCACCCAGGTGCCTTCGTTGTCGCCGGTCGTGATCTGGCCATTCCACGGGTTCACGCCGATGCCGTTCGGGGCGCGGAAGCCGGTGGCCACCGTCTCGAACTTCTTGCCGTCGGCGCTGACCTTCATGAGCGTGCCCGCATCACGCGAGATCGTCTCGAACCCGCGGCCGCCGCCCTTCACGGGGCCGGCCTTGGCGAAGTAGAAGTTGCCGGACTTGTCGGTCTGGAGGTCGAAGACGAACTCGTGGAAGCCCTCGGTCGAGGTGATCTGGTTGTTGAAGTTCTCGTAGTAGTCGGCCTCGCCGTCGTTGTTGGTGTCGTGGTAGCGGGTGAGCTGGTCGCGGCCCGAGGTGTAGATCTGGTCGTTGACGATGCGCAGGCCAAGGGTCTCGTACATGCCCGAGGCGAAGCGCTTCCACTTGAGGTTCTTCAGGCTCTCGTCGATGCCCGAGACGATCCAGATGTCGCCGTCCCAGGTGCTCACCGCGGCACGGGTGCCATCGGAGAAGAAGTCCATGCCACCGATGCGCAGGCGGCGCTTCCAAGGGTTGTCGATCGGCGGGGTGATCTGGTCGACGACATAGGCCGCGTCGCCCTTGCCGATCACACCCTGCGTCTCGACCACCTGGGGCCATCGAGCCGGCCCGCCGCGCTGGAGGTCGGCGAAGGTCGGCTTGCCCGCAAGCGCCCCGGCGGCCTGGGCCACCTCGGCGTCCGACCCGCTGGCCACCGCCACCTCGAACACCCCGCCGGTCGGGGTCCCGGTCGGCACCTCGAGGCGCACCCGGCCGCCCTCGACCTTCAGCGATGCCCCCTTCGGCAGGCCCGTGGCCTGAACCCGGGTGGTGACCCCGTTGGCCGAGACCACGGCCGAGCCGTTGTCGATCTTGCCGCTGCCGCCCTCGACGTCGGCCAGGAGCAGCGAGAACGTCGCCGAGGTCTTGGCCTTGCGGGCGAAGAGCCCCCCCTTCTTGCCGCCACCGAGCTGGAAGGTACGGACATACACGGTCTGACCGCCGGCCTGCCGGGCCGAGGGTTGCTCATGGACGGCGATGCCGCCGGCCACGGTGTAGTTCAACTGGACGCGATCACCGGCCACATGCAGGCCATCCCAGCGCACCACCGACGGGTCGGTCGGTCCGAACGGCTCCTTGCGGCCATCGGCGAAGACCCCGGTGAGGGACACGCCCGGGACCACCGCGGTCCCGAAGGCCTGCTTGCCGACGATCGACGGATGCCCACCGTGGGAGCCGTCGAAGGTCACGCCGCGCGTGTTGATGTAGCCACCGGTCCAGCCGGCCGCCATGCGGCAGAGGTCGGTGTCGAAGAGCACGTTGGCGTCGGCCGCGCCCGGGAGGCGGATGGCCAAGCCCTTCATGGCCGTGTTCTTGGCCGGGAAGGACGCGCTGATGCAGGCGCCCTGGAAGGGGAAGTCCTTCTGGAGCAGGGACTCGTTGACCTTCTCGGCGGCGGAGGCGGAAACGATGGACAGCGCCAACACGGCGGCCATCCGGAGGGAGCATGAGTTCAATGGAGTATCGTGCATGGAAGCAAAGGTGATGATGATGGTCGGAGCGCCTGCCCGAGGCCAGAGACAAACACCGGACAAAAACCGGACGCCGCCCATCCATCGATCGACGACGGACCAACGCACCCACGCCCTGTGTGCAAAACCCCGGGAGGACCCATCG
>JBIKMQ010000179.1:0-5364 GCA_044359215.1 Candidatus Chromulinivoraceae bacterium | reverse complement strand
CAGGGCGTAGGTGCCGCCAGCCCCCTCGACCACACGCACCCGCTTGCCCGTCGCGATGTCGCAGACGGCCGGGTTGTTTCGGCCGGCCGGCACATACAGGCGACTGCGCGAGGCCAGCAGGTAGCCCTGAGCGGGCAGGTCGTTCTGGACCTGCCGCCAGACCTCGGCCCCGGTGCCGGCGTCCAGAGCGATCAGGTGGACCCCCTCGGCGGGGAACATCCCGGCCGTCGCATAGACCTTCCCGTCCTGGACGACCACGGAGGTGCGCACGGGCCACGCCGAGATGAGGCGACCGTTGCCCGGGATGCGCCGATCCCCCGGAGTGGCCCGGGTCTTCCACACCCGTCGGCCGCTGTCGGCCTCGAGGCAATAGACACAACCGTCGTCCGAGCCGAAGTAGAGCCGGTCCCCGTGGACCGTCGGCGCCAACCGCACGGGCCCCTCGGTGAAGAAGGTCCACCGCACGGCCCCCGAGCGGGTGTCGAGGCACCGCACCTGGTCGTCGGCCGACGATCCGAAGAACGCCCGCTGCCCGGCGACGACCACATGGAAGGCGCGGTCGAAGGCCTGGCGGGGCTTCATGTCGAAGACCTTGTTCCACCCGTCCCACTTGGCCTCGCCCTGCCAGGCGGGTTGCGGCGGGTGTGTCGACCGCCAGGTCCACGCGACCACCGGCGGAGCCGCGAGGCTCTGGGTGGACACGCCGCTCCGGGCGTAGTCGCCGCGGTAGGTCGGCCAGTCGGCCGCCCTCAGGGCGGAAATGGCGCCGAGGAAGGCCCAGGCGGCGGGCTGGAGCCATCGGTGAAGGGATCGCATCATGGCTTGGAAGGATCGACCGCAGGAAGGGTTGACGGCCCGGCCCAGCGGCCGGCCTCGAGGCGCAGCCGCTGCGTGGCGTACCGGTCGGCCTCCGGGCCGTGGGTGACGAGGACCACGGTGCCGCCCGAGCGTCGGTAGTGCTCGAGGTGCTCCAGCACCCGGCCGGCGTTGTCGGGATCCAGGTTGCCGGTGGGCTCGTCGGCCAAGACCAGCGGCGGCCGCTTGACCAGGGCCCGGGCCATCGCGACCCGCTGCCGCTCGCCGGCGCTCAGGGTGGCCGGGGCGGCATCCCGGCGGTCGGACAGGCCGAGCGCCTCGATCCAGCCGTCGGCCTCGGTCCCGGACCTCGACGCACCCGGAGGCAGGCCGGCCAGCACGTTGTCCCGGACGCCCAGGTAGGGAAGCAGGTGGAACATCTGGAAGACGAAGCCCACCGCGCGCGCCCGGAAGTCGGACCGGCCGGCCGCGTCGAGGCGGTGGAGGTCCACACCGTCGATGCGCAGGGTTCCGGATTGCGGCCGCAAGAGCGCCCCGAGCAGGAGCAGCAACGTGCTTTTGCCCGAGCCGCTGGGCCCACGGACCACCACGAACTCGCCGCGCTGCACGCGCAGGGACAGGCCTGCGACCCCGGCCACCACGCCGGGCCGGGTGGCGTGGTTCCGGGTGAGGTCCGAGGCCTCGAGGAGCGGGAAGGTCATGGTGTCAGGAATCGCTGCGGAGGGTTTCGGCCGGATCCTGCGCCACGGCCATCATGGCCGGCAGGAATGTCGCCACGGCCGCGAACAGCGGGGTGAGGCCGACGGCGGGCGGCAGCAGCGAGAGGTCGGCCGCCAGCGAGGCCGCCGTCACAGGGAACAACCCGGGGCCCCAGCGGAGCGCAACCGCGGTGCCGAGGGTCCATCCGAGCAGGCCGCCCAGACCGCCCAGCAGGACCGCCTTGCCGAGGAACAGGGCCGCGATGCGTGCCGACCCCAGGCCGAGCGCCCGCCACAGGCCGATCTCGGCCCGCCGCTGACGCACGTTGATCCCCATGAGGACCAGGATCCAGAGCGCGGCGACCAGCAGGGTCGTCGGCGCGGCGAAGGCGCGGACCCTCTCCGACGACTGCCGCTGCTTGGCCCGGGCGTCGGCCAAGGTGCGCATCTGGAGGACCCGGGCCTCGGGCAGCACTCGCGACAGGGCCTCGCGGATCTTCGGCAGCGGGTCCTGCTCGGCCGTCAGGCACAGGCAGTCGATGGCCTTGATCTCGCTGATGCGCCCCGGCAGGCCGAGGATCGCCTGGGCATCCGGCAGGGCGGTGTAGAGGCGCACATCGTCCTCGGTGCCCGACTCCACGAGCACCCGCTCCACCCGCAACGATCGCCCTCCCGCCTCGAGCAAGGCGCCGGATTTCACCCCCAGCCGCTCGGCGAGGATGCTGCCGACATGGGCCGTGCCCGGGAGGATCCGGAATCCCATGGGTTGTTTCTTCTCGCCCGGGCCCACCACCGTGTCACCGAGGCCTGTCAGCAGGCAGTCGTGGCCCGCGATCCGGGTCCGGCGCTCGAGCACCGGCGTGAGGTGGTTGAAAGTGATGAAGGTGCCCGCCCCCGCCGCCAACCGGGTGACCGCGTCGGCGGGCAGCGTGTTCTCCGGGTAGCCGTCGAGGAAGAACCGCTCCGGGTCGGTCTCCTTGGCGAGGATGCGCAGGTTGAAGCCGAGGTCGCGGACCACGCGGCGGGTCTCCCGCTCCGCCGCCGCGGTGAGCAGGCTCACGGCCGTGAGCAGGGCCACGGCCCCGGTCAACCCCAGGAGGCCCAGCGAGGCGTGAAGCCGGGAGTGCCAGGCCTCGCGAAGGATATGGCGCAGGATCGGGGTCATCGTCGTGCGGCACGGAACCAGAGCCCGAGGCCGGAGGCCAGCACGACCGCGGCCACACCGCCCAGGGCCAGCCAGATCCCCCGCCCCGCCCCGGGGACTTCTTCGGCCCCGGGGGCGGGCTTCGGGGTCGACGGACCCGACGTGGATCCGGAGGTCGTCGACGGGGTCGACGGCGACGCCCCTGCGACCGGCCCGGCGACATCGGCCCTGTCGGCGACCTCGGCCCCATCGGTCCCGACGCTTTCCGGGGCCTCGACCGATTCCTCCGAATACCCCAGCGAGGTGCCCGCCGACGGGGGCCGGCGACGCCCGGCGTTCTGAGGCCCCCGCTCGACGATGCGGCTGATCTCGGCGCGCACCATGGGGTTGCCCGGGTCGAATCCCAGCGCGCCCAGCGCGGCCTGCTGCAGCCCGCGATCCCAGCGTCCCGGCAGGAGCGGCCCGCGCAGCCAGGCACGGTCCAGGTCGCACTCGCAGTCCTGGCCGATGAGCAGCAGGCGGTCGCGCAGGGCGGTCTGGGTGATGAGCGGACCCTCGAGCGGCGCCCCCAGGCGCCGGCCCCGGCCATAGACGATGGCCACCCGAGGCGCGTCGGCCGGGGCCGGGTCCATTCCCAGACCCCAGAGCAGGATCGCCTCGGCCCGTTGCCGCTCCCGGGAGACCGGGATCGCCCGGGGCGGCGAGTCGACGGGCTTGGGCAGGGTCGGCAGCAGGCGGGTGATCGCGGCGATCGCGGCGTCGGCATCGCGGGCCACCCTCCGGTTGGCCGCCACGTCGGCGCCCTCGACCAGCAGCACCACGGCGTAGGCGCCCAGGCACTCGCGGTACAGCGTCTCGCGCAACGGCGAGGTGGCCGCCGCCTCGATGGCCCGCAGGATGGCTCCGGCATCCGCCGGCGATTCGATGGGCAGGCCCAGCGGGCGATCCCCGGCATCCCGCAGCGTCAGGCCGGGGCCGGCAGGCGCCGTCCCGGCGGAAACCCCGTCGTCCCAGGTGAGGTTCGATTCCCGCAGCAGGCCCGACGCGCGGTCCCGGACGGTCGCGACGGCGTCGGCGGGCAGGGCCGGATCGGGCACCCAGCGCAGCCGGTAGGATTCGAGCCCGAGGTCGACGAATCCGGTGTCACGGACCGAGTAGCGACAGGCCCAGGCCGAGACGGCCAGGAGGCAGGCCAGCCAGCCGAGGCGGAGCAGCGGGCGCGAAGGAAGACGGGGTGGGCGGCGGGTCATGGCATGGGATCTCCAGAAGAACGGGCGCAATCCGGGCAACCCGGGAGGCGACGGACCGCCAGGCGGCTGGTCCGGTGGCTGCGGAGGTCCACGGCGAGAAGCCGCCCGGCCAGCGGGGGCGCGAACCCGGTGATCACCTTGATCGCCTCCAGCGCCGCCATCCCACCGGCCGTACCGGACACGGCGCCGAGCACCGGGAACCTCCGGGTCCAGGTCGTGCTGGGCTGGGGATAGAGACATCGCAGGCAGCCGGTCCGGCCGGGCAGGAAGGTGGTCAGATGGAACTCCAGGTCGTAGACGGCCGCCTCGACCATCGGCCGGCCCTGGCGCATCGCCTCGCGGTTGAGCAGGTAGCGTTCCTCGAAGAGGGGGGCGCAATCGACCACGACGTCGGCCATGGCCACGAGGCGGGCGGCGTTGTCCTCGCCGATGTTGGCCGGCTCGGCCACGAGGTCCACGCGCGGATTCAGGGCCCTCAGGCGGGCCACGGCGCTGTCGATCCTCGGCTTGCCGACATGGTCGTGGGTCATCAGCAACTGGCGGTTCAGGTCGTCGGCCCGGAGGTTGCCGCCGTGGGCCAGGACCAGCCGGCCGACCCCCGCGGCCGCCAGCTCGAAGGCCACCATGCCGCCGAGCCCGCCCACGCGGGAGACCAGCACCGAGGCGCCCTTGAGACGCCGCTGCGCCGCCTCGCCGAACCCGCCGACCGGAAGCTGCCAGGCGTAGGCCTCCCGCTCGTCGGCGCTCAGCTCGGGCCCGGGATCGGCCGGGGCGGCCGGCGGCCTGGATTCAGGATTCGAGACGTCCATCGCGCAGGTGGAGGATCCGGTCGGCCAGTTGCTCGGCCTCGGACCGGTTGTGGGTGATGTGCAGGGTGGTGATCGCGGCCCGGGACCGGAGCCCGGACAACAGCCCGAGGATCCCCTGCCGGGTCTCGTCGTCCAGCGCCGACAGGGGCTCGTCGAGGCAGAGCACGGGTGGCTCAAACGACAGGGCCCGGCCCAGCGCCACGCGCTGCCGCTCGCCCCCGCTGAGCCCAGCCGGCAGACGGTCGAGCAGCGGGCCAAGGTGCAGCCAGTCGGCCAGCTCACGGACCCGGGCCTCGCGGCGTTCGGCGGACCAGCCCCGGACCTCGAGGGCGAACCCGAGGTGCTGCCGCACGGTGAGGTGGTCGAAGAGCGCGCCATCCTGCGGCACGAGGCCGATGCCGCGCTCGCCGGGGGGAAGGTGCGTGACGTCGCGGCCGCCGATCCGGACCGAACCCGTGAGGACAGGCCGCAGGCCGCATATCCCCTCCAGCAGCGTGGTCTTGCCCGAACCGGTGCGGCCCATCAGCACGGTGTGGCTGCCCGCCGGGATCTCCAGCGAGAGCTCGCGCAGGTGGAAGGTGCCCGCCCGGAGGGTGATGCGGTCCAGGCAGATCATCCGACACCTCCGCCTCCGGGGCCCGGCAGTC
>JBIKMQ010000570.1:0-2543 GCA_044359215.1 Candidatus Chromulinivoraceae bacterium | reverse complement strand
CCCCGAGTCCAGGGCCCGGATCAGGGCCGTCTGATCCACGGTGTTGCCTCGTCCGATGTTGTAGAATCGCGCGCCCCGGCGGGTTCTGTCCAGAAGTCGGGCGTCGACAAATCCCCGCGTCGCCACGGAGTCGGGCAGCGTATTGACGAGGTGGTCGGCATCTCCAAGGGCCTGCTCCAAATCATCCCTCCGCGTGATCACCGGAATGGTCTCATCCCCGGTCGGGTGTCGTCTGAATGCCGTGATTCTCATGCCCCAAGGTGCCAGGAGCGTCGCCAGCCGTCGCCCAATCGCCCCGAAGCCGAGGATGACCACCGCCTGTCCGGTCAGCACTGAGGCGGTGAATCGATCCTCCAAGTACCGCCACTCCCGGGGGCCGTCCTGGTTGCGCAGCTGCGAGGGAAGGTTGCGCGCCAACGCCAGCATTCCGGCGATCACCTGCTGGGCGCAGGGGTCGGCGAAGACGCTTGATGCGTTGGTCACGGGCGTCGCCCGGGCTTCGAGGGCGCGGCGAAAATCATCCCGGTCGTAGCGCGCGTATCCCGCCGTGGACAAGGCAACCCAACGGATCGACGGGGTGGACATCACATCGTCCGGCGCCGGCTGACCGTAGGCGATGTCCGCCCCGGACAGCGCCGGATCCGGCTCGCCCGGAAGCAGCACCGACCGTGACGAGCGGGACGACTGCACGAGGCGATGACCTCGTTGCTCAAGTTCCGAGCGCAGCATGGTCTCCGCGTCGGGTTGCAGGGTGTGGTTGGACCAGATCGTGAGAGTCACCGGGCTTGATCACGGCCGAGCCTGTTCCGGGTCGCAAGCCAAACCCGGGAGTCGACCCCGAAAGCCCAGGCCCCGTCCCTCAAGACCTCGTTGGCTCGCCGGGAGGGAGGTGCGCCGGACGATTCCCGGTGGTCGCCCACTCCAAACCCGCTCTCGACGACGCGTCCGTGGATCGGTCCAATCCGGCTCATGGATTCCCGAACCTTGTCCCGCCGACGGTTTTTCCAGGGTGCTTCCTGCATCGCTGGATCCCTCGTATTTGGTGCCCGGCTGAGGGCCCAGCAACCGGTGAACCGGGTGGTGGTCGGCGTGATGGGCCTGCACCGGGGCAAGGCGCACCTCGAAGGGTTCCTCACCGTTCCCGGCTGCGACATCGGTGCCGTCTGCGACGTGGATCGACGAGCCACGGCGGAGGCTGCCGAATGGGTCGAGAAGAAGACCGGCCGGCGTCCGCGCGAGGTCGTCGATTTCCGCAGGATGCTCGACGACCGATCGATCGACGCGATCAGCATCGCGGCCCCGAACCACTGGCACGCCCCGGCGACGATCCTCGCCTGTGACGCCGGGAAGCACGTGTATGTCGAGAAGCCCGGGAGTCACAACCCCCGTGAGGCGCAGTGGATGGTCGCGGCCGCGCGGAAACATCGGAGGCTGGTCCAGATGGGCAACCAGCGTCGCAGCTGGACGATGGTCCGCGAGGTGATGGAACTGCTGCACGGCGGCATCCTCGGCAAGGCGCACGCGGCCCGAAGCTGGTACCATGCCGATCGGACCGGCATCGGCCGGGGTCGCCCTGCGCCCGTCCCCGACTGGCTAGACTACTCCCTGTGGCAGGGGCCCGCGCCGGAACGCCCCTACCTCGACAACGTGGTGCACTACAACTGGCACTGGCGCTGGCATTGGGGCGGTGGCGAGCTGGCCAACAACGGACCGCATTTCCTGGACCTTGCCCGGTGGGGCCTCGGCGTGGACTGCCCGACCCGCGTGAGTTGCACCGGAGGACGGCACTATTTCCGGGATGACCAGGAAACCCCCGACACGATCATGGCGGCCTTCGACTTCGGCTCCAGCCAGATCACCTGGGAATGCCACAGCTGCAACCCGGTGGCCCCGCATGGTGCCGGCGTCGGTGTCGAGTTCCTAGGCGAGGGAGGCTCCCTGCTGCTGCTGGACGGCGGATGGAAGCATCTCGACGACAAGGGCAAGCCCGTCCGGGAAGGGCGGGCGCCGCGGCGCGACTCCGACCACTTCCTCAACTTTGTCGAGTCGATCCGGGGGGATGCCCGGCTCAACTCCGAGATCGCCGAGGGCCAGAAGAGCACCCTCCTGTGCCACCTGGGCAACATCGCCTGGCGCACCGCCCAGACGTTGCATCTCGACCCGAAGACCTCGACGTTGAGGTCCAACCGCGATGCGGCTGCCCTGTGGGGCCGCGACTATCGCAAGGGCTGGCGACCGAGGGTCTGAGGGATCCCGTGCTGCCCCCGGGTGCGCCTGCCAAATCTGGTGTTGCCACCCTGTTGGACAGGGCACCCATGCTCGCCTCCCGATTGGCTTTGACCCGCCGGCCCGGGATTGGTCTCCTCCGCACCCACCATGAAACCGAATCGCATCCTTCCCGACCTCCAGTGCTCGCTGCTTTGCGAGGACGTGAAGCAGGAATCCAACGGCAACTTCATCCTCATCGGCGTCATCGGTCTGGTGCGCGTGCCGCAACTCCCGATCACCGCCTACAAGCTGTGCGTGTTCAACCGGTGGGTGGC
>JBIKMQ010000504.1:0-2831 GCA_044359215.1 Candidatus Chromulinivoraceae bacterium | reverse complement strand
GATTGCCCCGGACGGCAACACCGTCCTACGCCAGAACTCCGTGAAGTTCCAGTTGGCCGACCCCGCCCAGGCGATGACCACCGTCAGCGTGATGGCCAACGTGGAGTTCAAGGACGCCGGTGTCTACACGATCGAGGTGTTGGTGGACGACGTCATGAAGCTGCGGTTCCCCATCCCCGTGGTCCTGGTGCAGCCGGCGCAGGGCTCGCCGGCCCAGACGGCTCCGCAGGGTTGATACGGCTCCGCAGGGTTGATACTGGGCCCCTGCTGCCCCACCCGACGCTGCCGGGAGCCGGAAATCCAGGCCTTTGGCGGCGGACGGTCACCCGGCAGGCACCCGCGATGAGGCATCAGCCCGTGGTCGTCCCAGGGTCTCCGTCGTCCTCGGTGCCGGCGGAAGCCTTCGCCGCCGCAGGCGTCGGAGACGACGCCTCGAGCGGCAGGTTGAGCGTCTCCGGGTTGGTCTCCCCCGGAGTTGGCGCCTCTGGCGCCGTGGCGAGACCGGGATCGACGGTGAGCAGCGATTCGGGGCGTTGGACAGGAATGCGTCGCAGTTCCGATGCATCGGGCAAGCCCTCGAGGCTCGCGAGTCCGAAGTACTCCAGGAAAGCCGGCGTGGTGCCGTATTGCATCGGCCGGCCAACGACCTCGGCGCGGCCCACCTGTTCGATGAGCCCGCGGTCGACAAGGCTGGAGAGAACCCCGTCGACGGCGACCCCGCGGATCTGCTCCATCTCCGCCCGGGTGATCGGTTGCCGGTAGGCCACGATCGCCAGTGTCTCCAGGGCCGGTTGGCTCAAGCGGGACGGGCGGTTCTTGGCCCCCAGGAAGGCGCGCACCCAGGGAGCGTAGTCGGGTTCCGAGACGAATTGCCACGCCCCGGCGACACAGACCAGCCGGTAACTCCGGCCGGCGGACCGATGTTCCTCTTCCAGGATCCCAAGGGCCTCCTCGATGGTCTTCACATCGAGCTTCTGGAGGGCGCGGACCGGTTCGATGGCCTCCTCCTCCTGGCCGGCACGGTGGAGCACCTCCCGCAGCTCCTGGGGGGAGAGTGGCTTCTGGGCGGAGAACAGCAGGGACTCCAGAACGAATTTGAGCTCCATCGTGGGGCCCCGGGAATGACGGGAAAGCGCCCCGAAGACAAGCCCCGAAAGCACACGAAATGTCGTCGTGCGTGCGTTTGTGCGATTGGCCGTTGTCTGCGGACGGTGATTGCCTACCATCCTGCGCCATGGTGTCTGTGAGATCCTCCCTGGTTGCCCCCCTCGTTTCGCTGCTCATCGTCTGCCTTGCTGGCCATGCCGTGGCTGCCGAGGAAGCGTCTCCGAAGGCGGATCCGAAACCTGCCGCCGCCCCGGCCCCGGCCGCCAAGCCGCCCAGTCCCTGGACGACCACGGCCTCGATGAACGCGGCCGTGGCCAAGGGCAACGCCGACACCCTGCTGGTGGGAGCGGCCTTGAATTCCCTGCGCAAGTGGGACAAGAACGAAATCGCCCTCGGCGCCGATGCGACCTATGGCGCGAACAGCGATCCCACGACACGCAAGGAGACCACCACGGCCCAGAACTACGGGGTGTATGCGCAGTACAACCGGATGCTCTCGGATAGGATCTACCTCGGTCTCCGGTCGGACGGTCGACAGGACCGCATCGCCTCCATCGACTACCGCGCCACCGTGGCTCCGGCGCTGGGTTATTATGCCGTCAAGAACGACCGGTTGACGGTGAAGGTGGAAACGGGTCCCGCATTCATCTTCGAGCGTCTGAAGGGAGCCGGAACCGCCAACTACCTGACCCTCCGCCTGGCCGAGGAGGTGCACTGGAAGATCAACGACCGGGCCTCGGTCGTCCACACCCTTGAGTACCTCCCGCAGGTGGAAGACTTCGGGAACTACGTGATGAACTTCACCCTGGGCCTGTCCACCAAGATCACCGACAAGGCCAGTGCCAACATCACAGTCCAGGATTTTTACCGGTCGGTGCCCGCGCCGGTTCGACGCGAGAACGACCTGCGCCTGATGGCGGGGTTGTCGTACGCCTTCTAGGCCCATGAGGCCCGTCATCGGGCGGGCACTTCGAACGCGTTGCGATCGGAGCCTCAGGCACTTCGGTCGGTGGGTCAGGTCGATGGTTCGGGTTGCCCTGGGTCGTTCCTTGCGCTCCATTCTTTTTCGCCATGCCAGTCTACCAGTACGAGACGATTCCAGCGGTCCCCGATGAACCGGTGCGCCGATTCGAGGTGAAGCAATCGATGAACGACCGGCCCCTGTCCCGGGATCCCGAGACAGGCAGGCCGGTGCGACGGGTGATCTCAGGGGGCTTCCTGATGCTCAAGGCCGAGGCCGGTTCCGGATGCGAGGGAGGGGCCTGCGAGGTGCCGCCTCCGCAATCCTGCGGCGGGTCGTGTGCCTGCCACCCCTGACGGCCTTGACCCCACCCGCGGGCTGATTCTCCGATTGGCCCCACCGTCCCGACATGCACTCCGACCGATGAATCCCGTCGCCACCGTCCTTCGCGTGCTGGTTGTCAGCTTCCTTTGCCTGAGGCTTGGCCCATTGTCGGCCCAGGAGTCCGAGGGGGAAAAACTTTCGGTTGCCGGGAAGTCTCCGCTCGATCGATTGCCGTGGGTCCTCGGTCCCACCAACGCCACGTTGTCGGGCCGGGCGACGCTGCAGATCCCGGTCGGGTTCCGATTCCTCCCGGCAGATCCGGCGCGGGACTTCCTCAAGGCGACCGGCAACCGGCCCAGCGGTGAGGAGACCGGTCTGCTCATGAATGTCCGCGACCGATGGTGGGTCATCCTGGAGTTCGACGAGATCGGCTACGTGA
>JBIKMQ010000177.1:0-5430 GCA_044359215.1 Candidatus Chromulinivoraceae bacterium | reverse complement strand
TGACGGTGGACATCGTCCACCACTCCTTGCCGTCGATGGCCGCCTGCATGAAGGCGTCGGAGACGCGGACCGAGAGGTTCTCGTTCTGGTACATCACCGACCCGTAGGCCTCGCCGTTGAAGGAGCCGTCATAGCCCTGCTCGATGAGCGCCCAGGCCTTCTTCTCCTCCTTGGCCTTGGCGGTGATGAACTCCTCGATGTCGCCGTGCGTGTCGCGCATGGTGTTCATCTTGGCGGCACGGCGGGTCTTGCCGCCCGACTTCACCACGTTGGCCACCTGGTCGTAGACCTTGAGGAAGCTCATGGGGCCCGACGGGCGGCCGCCGCCGGAGAGCTTCTCGCGGCTGGATCGGATCGGGGTCAGGTCGGTGCCGGTGCCCGAGCCGTACTTGAAGAGCATGGCCTCGGCGTAGGCCAGTTCCATGATGCTCTCCATGTTGTCCTCGACCGACTGGATGAAGCAGGCGCTGGCCTGCGGGTACTCGTACTGCGTCGGGGCGCGCCGGGCCTCCTTGGCCTTGCGGTCCCAGAACCAGTTGCCACGGTCGCTGCCCTTGCCGACCCCGTACTGGTGGTACAGGCCGACGTTGAACCACACCGGCGAGTTGAAGGCCCCGTACTGGTTGACGCACAGCCAGGTCAGCTCGTCATAGAACACCTCGCCGTCCTCCTTGCTGAAGTAGCCGTCGGCCACGCCCCAGTCCGCGATGGTCCGGGTCACCCGATGGATGAGCTGCTTGACCGACTTCTCACGCTCGGCCTTGGCCGGATCGCCGTAGAAGTACTTCGAGCAGACCACCTTGGTGGCCAGCACCGACCAGTGCTTGGGCACCTCGACACCCTCCTGCTTGAAGATGGTCTTGCCGGAGTCGTCGGTGATCTCGGCGGTGCGGCGGTCCCACTCGATCTGGTCGAAGGGCTTGACCTGGGCGTCGCTGAACACCCGCTCGATGGACAGGCGTCCGGCGGCGGCACCCCGGCGGCCCGAGGCCTTGGGGGTTTTGCCCTGGAGGGGGTTCTTGCCCCGGAGTTCGGGCTGGGTCTTGGCGGACCGGCGGTTGGTGGCCGGGGCCGATGAAACGACGGAATCGCGGGCGTCGAGCATGGGCAATCTGGTGTTTTCGGGTTGACTCTTGGGCTGGGTGCCACCGGGCGACCGGCCGGTTCCCACTCGGGATCGGGCGATCGTCCGCAGACGGCTGTTTTGAACCAAAAATCGGGTGTTTTCTTGGGATTTCCGACCCAACCGGTTGGGGCGGAGGGAGAAATTACCCCCATATCTTGTGGTTACAAGCCGCTTCTCCACAAAAAACTACGTTCTCGATAAATCGGCGGGAATCCTCGTTTTTTCACAATTGTAAACCTGCCGACGCCCCGGTGGACCCTCCTCCGCCGGGGGGGGCTGACCCGGGTGCGTCCCGGGGGTGGCGGTGTTTCCCGGCTTTCCCGTCGCCCCGCCTTGCGGATACGGTACCGCCCGATCGCATGATCCGCTCGTTCGCCTTCACCACCGCCGGGCGGCTGCATTCCCGGGACATCGACCTGTTCCTCATGCCGACCCTCCTGGCGGACACCAACCTCTTCCTGTGGGTGGACCTGGAGGACGCCAGCCCGGAGGACACCCGCAAGCTGCTCGAGGGCGTGTTCCATTTCCACCCGCTCTCGGTGGAGGACTGCATCAACGAGAGCCCCTCGCCAAAGGTCGAGACCTACGAGCCCAAGGAGGAGGACCGCTTCAACCCCTACCTGTTCATGGTGATCCACGCCGTGGACTACAGCCGCAAGGACGGGGCCTTCGCCACGAGCGAGCTGAACTTCTTCCTCGGGAAGAACTTCCTGGTCACCTACCACACCGTGCCGCTGCGGAGCATCTCGGTGGTCGAGGAGCGTTGCCTGCGCAGCACCGTGCATGTGGCCCGCGCGCCCGACCGGGTTGCCCACGCCCTGCTCGACTCGCTGGTGGACAACTACAAGCCGGCCCTCGACGAGTTGAGCATGGAGATCGCCGACCTCGAGACCGAGGTGCTCGAGCGTCCCGACCCGGCCACGCTCCAGCAGATCCTCAAGGTCAAGAAGGAGGTGCTGCACCTGCGCCAGATCATCGGCCCGCAGCGCGAGGTGCTGCAGCGCTTCGCCCGGGGCGAGTTCAAGCTCATCCGCGGCCATCTCGTGCCCTATTACCGCGACGTGTACGACGCGCTCTTCCACATCGGCGAGCTGGCCCACGGCTACATGGACTCGCTCTCGGGCATCCTGCAGATCTACCTCAACATGTCGGCCAATCGGACGAGCGAGATCGTCAAGGTGCTGACCATGATCACGATCATCACCACGCCGATGACGCTCATCGCCTCGTGGTATGGCATGAATTTCAAGGGCATGCCTGAGATCGACCATCCCCGCGGCTACCTCTTCGCGATCGTGCTCACCCTGGTCACCACCGGCCTGACCTTCATCTACTTCCGCGGCAAGCGATGGCTCTGAACCGGCGCAACCGGGTCAAGCCCGGCTTCCTCGACAAGGCCCTCGGGCGCCTCGGGCGGCTCGATCCCAGCGGCCTCCAGGGCGTCGTGCAGCGCCTGGCCCAGGAGCGCGAGTTCCTCGAGAGCCTCTTCGACACCATCGACTCGGGCATCCTGGTCACCGACGAGCGGGGTCGCATCGCCTACCTCAACCGCATGGCCACGCGCATGCTGGGCATCCCGCCCGAGGCGGGCGACGGCGAGCTGGTGACGCGCTACCTGCCCGACCTCGACTGGGACCGCATCGCCGCGCTCGACCGGGCCGGTGGCGCCGGCATTTTCCGCACCGAGTTCGAGGTCGAGTATCCCCGGCCCCGCCTGCTGCGCCTCCATGCCCGACCGCTCGACGGGGCCGCACCGGGCAGCTCCGGCCTGGTCCTCGTGCTCAACGATGCCACCGAGGCCCGGCAGGCCACCTCCGAGGCGGTGGAGGCAGAGCGCGTCCATGCCATGACGCTGCTGGCGGGCAGCCTCGCCCACGAGATCGGCAACCCGCTCAACGCCCTGCACATCCACCTGCAGCTCATGGCCCGCGAGGTGCGCAAGCTGCGCCGCCTCGACGGGGTCCCCGGGCTGTCCGAGACGGTGGACCGCCTTGACGGCTTCCTTGGGGTGGCCACCGGCGAGATCGACCGCCTCGACTACATCATCACCGAGTTCCTCCAGGCCCTGAGGCCCACGGCGCCCAAGCTTCAGGCCGGCTCGCTCAACGAGACCGGCCTGGAGACGCTGGCCCTGCTCCGGCCGGAGCTCGAGGACCGCGGCCTCGCGGTGGTCACCGAGCTGGCCTCGGGCCTGCCGCCCGTGCTCTTCGACCCGGCCCAGCTCAAGCAGGTGCTGGTGAACCTGATCAAGAACGCCATGCAGGCCACCCCGCCGCAGGGGACCATCACCCTGCGCAGCGGCTCGACGCCGGAGGCCGTCTGGATGGCGGTCGGGGACACCGGACCGGGCATCCCGCCGGAGCAGCTGAACCGCATCTTCGAGCCCTTCTACACCACCAAGGCCAAGGGCACCGGCCTGGGCCTGCTCATCGTCCAGCGCATCATCCGCGACCATGGTGGTCGCATCGAGCTCGAGAGCACCGTCGGCAAGGGCACCACCTTCAAGCTGTGGCTGCCGCTGCGGGAGCGGCGTCCGCGCCTCATCGCCCCGGCCCCCGGGTCGCCGCCGCCGCCGCCGGCCCCTGCCGGTTGAGCCCCGGCGACCGGTCCCGACGACGAAGGCCGGCACCCCGTCGGGGATGCCGGCCCTGGGTCGGGACCCCGGAGGGGGTCAGCGGGCGGCGGCCGTGATGGCCGGGCCCAGCCGGTGGATGGTGCCGATGATCTCCGAGCGCACCTCGGTGCCGTCGGCCGCATCGAGCGTGTACTTGATGCTGTACTGGTCGGCCTTGGTGAGGCCGTCGATGGCCAGGAACACGCTCTTGCCATCGGGCGACAGGGTCGCCGATTTCACCTCCAGCTTGTCGTGCCCGTCCTTGCCGGTCTTGACCGACAGCTCCGGCGAGCCGTAGCCGCCGCTGTAGCGGTAGTTCCACAGCTCCACCGAGTAGTTGGCCACGTCCGCGGCCGCCTCCGGCTTGAGCGGGGTGCTGAAGCTGAGCTGCAGGCCGTTGCGCGCGGCGTGGGCCTTGAGGGCCGTGTGCACGGGTTTGCCCGTGTAGCGCACCCGGTAGAACCCGCCGTCGCGGGTCGCGGCGTTCTGCCATCCCTTGAGGCCCGCCAGGTAGAGCTGGCCATCCTTGGGATGGAAGCGTCCGCGCATGATGCCGCTCTGGAACTTGAGCCCGAAGGGTACCAGCGACGCCTGCGTGACCCCGCCGACGGTGTCCATGCCCACCCCGTACAGGAGGCACTTGCCGTAGCTCATGAAGAGCGGCGAGCCTTTCCAGGGGCCCCACTTGTCGCTGGTGACGTACACCTGGCCGCCGCTGGAGTTGTCCCAGCGCATGGGCAGCCAGGCGATGGGTTCGTCATAGCCCGTCGGGATGGGCATGGAGCCGTCCCAGCCCTTGAGCTTGTGGGCCTTGCGGGCCTCGGGATCGCTGGGGTTGACGCGGATCTCGCGGCCATCCGGGTACTTCAGCGTGAGCTCGCGCTGGGCGGCCGGCACCATGCCCAGGAACGATCCGGGGCGCACGAGGTTGAGCTTTGAGGAGGGCATCCAGTGGCCCTGGTTGTCGCCCACCAGCACCGTGTCGTCGGGGCCCACGGTCATGCCGTTGGGGGCGCGCAGGCCGGTCGCGAAGACCTCCAGCTTCTTACCGTCGGGCGACACCTTGAGGATGGTGCCCTGGTGCGGCGAGCTCACGCTGGGCTCCCACGGGGCGCCCTTGGCGTAGTAGAAGTTGCCCTTCGAGTCGGTGTGCAGGTCGAGGACGAACTCGTGGTAGTTGGGCGTGACGACCGTGTCGTTGTTGAAGTTCTCGTACAGGTCGGCCTCGCCGTCCTTGTTGAGGTCCTTGAGCCGGGTGATCTGGTCGCGGCCGGCCACGTAGATGTCGCCCTTCACGACCTTCAGCCCGAGCGGCTGGAACAGTCCGGTGGCGAAGCGCTTCCAGGTGAGCTTCTCAAGCGTGTCGTCGATGCCCGAGACGATCCACACGTCGCCGTGGAAGGTGCAGACGGCCGCCCGCCCGTCGGGCAGGAAGTCGAAGCCCCCGAGGAACGTGCTCACCCGGTACGGGTTGGGGAAGGGCTCGGTGATCGTGTCCACCACGTAGCTGCCGTCTCCGCCGCCGGTGTTGAGCCTGCCCTGGGTGACCACGGTCTCGGTCCACCGGGCGGGGCCGCCCCGGGTCAACGCGCGCAGGTCGGCGGCCTTGCCGGCCAGCGGGGGCAGGGCGCCGCCCGGGGTGATCGCGATCCGGAAGGAGGAACCGGCGCGGACCTTGGCCAATGTGAGG